>JAYUQF010000588.1:0-2569 GCA_043756885.1 Pseudomonadota bacterium | reverse complement strand
CCCATGCCTGGGGCTGGCGTCTGCCATTTGCTGTCGGGCTGTTGATCGCACCAGTCGGGGTTTATATCGCGCGGCATCTCGAAGAGAGTGATGCCTTCCTTGACCATCAGAAATCCCAGACCAAAGCACTACCCCTGTTCACGATGCTGCACGAGAACCTGCGCGGGGTATTGGTCACTTTTGGTCTGGTGATCTGCGGCACCATCACCTACTACGTGATCCTCATCGCGATGCCAACTTTTGCCCAGCATCAGTTGGGCATCCCATCGGAACAAGCGTTCCAAGTGCAGGTCACAGCGCTCGTAACGCTGTTGATATTGACGCCGGTTGCGGGCTGGCTGGCCGATCGTTTTGCCTTGCGCCCCTTGCTGATGCTGGGCTCGGCGGCCATGCTGCTGGTGGTATTGCCCCTGTTTCACCGTGTGCATGAGTTGCCGAACTTCGCCAACCTCATGGGGTTGCAGGTGACCGTGTGCGCGTTATTCGCGTTTTATTTTGGCGCGGTGGCCACCGCCGTTGCTGAGCAGTTCCCAGCCGGTGTGCGCTCGACCGGATTGTCACTGGCCTATAACCTGGCGGTGATGTTGTTCGGGGGTTTCGCCCAAACTATCGTCGCGTGGTTGACCCACACCACAGGCGATCCCTATGCCGCTGCTTATTACGTCATGTTTGGCGCGGCGGTTGGATTGATTGCGGCCTGCTTCGTGCGGCCGTCAGAGCAGGCTCACGCATGATTCCATTTTCTGTCCTTGATCTTTGTCCGGTGGTGGTCGACGCGACCGCCGCCGATGCTTTTCGCAACAGTCTCGATCTTGCCCGTCACGCCGAAGACTGGGGCTATCGGCGTTATTGGTTGGCCGAACATCACAACATGGTGGGCATCGCGAGCGCCGCGACCTCGGTGGTGATCGGGCACATCGCGAGCGGCACGCGGCGTATTCGGGTTGGTGCAGGTGGCGTAATGTTGCCCAATCATTCGCCGCTGGTCATTGCCGAGCAGTTTGGCACCCTCGAATCACTGCACGCGGGCCGTATCGATCTGGCGGTGGGTCGTGCACCGGGCAGTGACGGCATCACGGCGCGCGCCATGCGTCGCGACACAATGAGTGCTGCCGAACGTTTTCCGCAGGACGTCGCTGAGCTGTTGGCATTGTTTGAGCCTGCGCAACTGCGCCAGGCGATCCAGGCTGTACCGGGCTGCGGGCTGAGGGTGCCAGTGTGGATACTGGGTTCGAGCTTATTCGGCGCACAGCTCGCTGCCAGCCTCGGCCTGCCCTATGCATTTGCGTCGCATTTTGCACCGGAGATGTTATTCGACGCGCTCGATGTTTATCGACGCCACTTCCAGCCTTCACCGCGTCTGGCCGCTCCCTATGTGATGCTCGGTATCAACTGCGTGATGGCCGACACCGACGCGCAAGCGCGCCGTCTTTTTACCTCCGCCCAGCAACAGTTCACCAATTTATTCCGCGGTGCGCCCGGTAAGGTGCAAGCCCCGCGTGACAGCATGGACGATTATTGGACGCCGGGGGAAAAAGCCGGCGTCGACCGCGCGCTGCATTTTGCGATAGTCGGCGGTCCCGACACTGCCCGTGCCAAGCTGCAGGAATTTATCGCAGCGACGCAGGCCGATGAGTTGATGCTGACCGCGCAGGTGTTTGACCATACTGCGCGCCTGCATTCTTACGAGTTGGCAGCGAGTCTGCGTGAGGGCTGAGTGGCTCGGAGCTTGCACACCACGCCTGTTACCAAGCCGCCCCATGCAAATCACACAAGGAGAAACGCAGCGGTGACAGGCAAGCTCAGCAGCCAAGTGTATCGAGTACGGCCCAGGGCAAGGTTGGCGCTGTGCTTGCTCGCGTGCTGGAGTGCTTCATTGCCAGCCGCTGAGTCGCTCGCCGCGAGCGGCCTGGAGGAACTTGGCGACCCCAGCCTGAGCCAGGCCATTGTTGCCTACTATGAAGCAGAAAAAGCCCACGATTGGCAAACCACCTATGAGCTGCGCGGGCCAGATTTTGCCGCTATTGTGCCGTTTGAGAACTACGTGCGGCAGATGGAAATTGATGCCGCCGGCTGGGAGTTGCTGGCCATCGATGGACGCAGCGTGCTGACCGAGGGCCCACTGGCTAATGTTACCTTGTCATTTCAAGAAGCCCTCGCGCCCGCTGTTGCGCAGCGTTTGCTCGGGCCGGAACTGGCGACCCCGGCGCTGCCTGGCCAGGGACAACGTTACAGCCAGCCGGAAGTGACGCAGTGGGTATTTGATAACGGCCGCTGGCTGGTGCTTAGCCCCGGCGCGCGCCAGCATTTTGTATTCAACGAACGCATGGTGTGGGACTGAGCGGCTGGCGTTTAGATTTGCCATTGTGTGCAGTCCATCTTGTTTGGCTGCGCCCGCGAGGCGGAGAAAACCATGACTCAAGCTTTTCCCGATCAGCGCTTTTTGCGCGGCAACTTCGCACCGCTGCGCGTTGAATGTGACGCGCCGGACTTAATCATTGAAGGTGAACTGCCGCGCGATTTGCACGGCACCTTGCTGCGCAACGGCCCCAATCCACTGTTCCCGCCG
>JAYUQF010000587.1:0-19648 GCA_043756885.1 Pseudomonadota bacterium | reverse complement strand
GGTCGCGGGACGCCGCGGCGATGTCGCGCACAGCGTCGGCCGCGTTGAGCACTATTTCAGCTTGCACCACGATTGTTGCGCCGATATCGGTAACCAGCACATCGGTGTGGCTGCGCTCAAACAAGCGCACACCTAAATCTTCCTCAAGTTTGCGCACTGCCACGCTCAAGGTTGGCTGGCTGACAAAACAGGCTTCGGCTGCTTTGCCGAAGTGACGATAACGCGCCACGGCAACGATGTAACGCAGCTCAGTCAGGGTCATGACGGCGTGGTCTGCGGTCGAACTAAATGCAAAACGGAATTGTGGCGGAGCAGGTGCGCGTCGTCAGGCGTGCGCGCGCTGGGCCACCCGCAGTGTCGGCGGGACTTGCTCTTGGCGGCGCAGCAGCAAAGCCTCAAATAGCGACAATTCGATGCAGTGGTGGCCGTCCGGGCAGCCCTGCAGGACCGTAAACGGCGCCGCGGGTTCGCCGGCGGAATCGACCACCAGATCGGCATCGGGAAAGGCATGCTTGCGGGTGAAACGATGGGTGGTCACGACAGTGACGAGCTGTGCAGCGCGCGCGGCGGCCAGCCCATTGAGGGTGTCTTCCAGGGCAACCGTATGGCGGGCTTCGGTGCCGATGCGTGTCAGGGCCGCCAAGTAGACAGCGGGCGAAGGTTTTTTCTGCGCCACACTATCGCTGGTCTCCACTGCCGAGAACCATGCTCGCCAACCGGCCGGCAGGTTGTTATCGAGCAGGGTTTCAACGTTGCTGCGAGCCGAGCTGGTGGCAATCGCGAGTTTAAGCCCGGCCGCGCGTGCTTCGTCCAACAGGCGCCGAATACCCGGGCGCAGGCCAACCCGGCCTTCGGTCAGCATGGCGGCGTACTTGCGGGTTTTGGCTTTATGCATCGCCACCACAAAATCGTCAAACGCCGCGTCGCTCGCAAAACGGCGCCGCAGACCTCTCCCGTAGCTAGCGATGCGCTCGCGCCCACCGGAAATAGCCAGTAGTTCGCGATAAAGATCCACATTCCAGTGCCAGTCCAACCCGTATTCCTGAAAAACGTGGTTGAACGCCAGACGATGCACATCCTCGGTATCAGCCAGGGTACCGTCGACGTCGAAAATGATGGCTTTAAGCGTATTCACTGCAAATTGGAGACTCTAGCCCCGACCCTCACCGCCACCAAGTCTAAGGCAGCAATGGTCACCAAGCGATTGATTGTGTGCGTAAGCGCACGTTAAACGGCAAAATGCCGGCCGAAACGTTCCATTCAAGGATCGGAATCGCTCACCTGTGAGTAGGGTTGTCGGATAGTCGGGTTAGAAACTTCAGTGGCTTGAAGTTCCACTCGTTCGATTTTTTCAAAGCGCTCGGTGATCTTGCGCGCCGAGACATTAACCTCGTCGACGTCCTTGTTGGCCTGCTGGATGTGGATCGCAAGCTTGTCCATCCGCACTCGAAAACGCTGAAAATCATCGCCCAGGTGACCGAGATGCTTTTGAATGATGTCAACCTGTTCGCGGGTCGCGGCGTCTTTGAGCACCGCCGAGGCAGTGTTCAGGATCGCCCATAACGTGGTTGGCGAGGTCAGCCACACGCGCTGAGACTGGGCAAAGTCGACCAGATCGGGATGGTGGGCCTGGATCTCAGCAAATACCGCTTCGGCCGGGATGAACATGATGGCGCTGTCGGCGGTGACTTCGCGCACGATGTAGCGCTCGGCGATGTCCTTGATGTGTTTGCGGATGTCCTGCTTGAACTGCCCCTCCGCGCGTTTACGGTCAACTTCGGCGCGCGAGCTGTCAGTCATGAAGCGGAACGCTTCGAGCGGGAATTTTGAGTCGATGCAGATAGTGCCGATGGGGTAGGGCAGAAACAGCGCGCAGTCAGCGATCCGCCCGTTGCGCAGGCGATGCTGGAGTGCAAAGCTCTGGGGCGGCATGACATTGGCGACCAGTTGTGCCAGCTGCACTTCGCCAAACGCACCGCGCGAACGTTTATCGACGAGGATTTCCTGCAGGCTCACGACATCGACTGACAAGGCTGTAATTTTCTTCTGCGCTTCGTCGATCAAAGCCAGACGTGTGATCACATCGGTAAAGGTCGCCGTGGTCTTCTCGAAGCCATCGGACAGACGCTTGTCAACCTGGCCGGCGATTTCCCGTAAACGCTCGTCGGTGATCTTGGCCAGACTTTCCACACGCTGGCCGAGATCGGTTGAACTGCGCAGCAGGGCTTCGCCCAATTGTTGATGCAGACTATCGAAGCCGGTGCGCATACTGTGCTGCAAGGTTGCGAGTGCGCGGGTATTTTGCTCTGCGCCGCGCGTGCGGTGTTCAGCGAGGCTGGCGGCCAGCTGTTCGCGCTGCTCGGTCAACTGGCGAACCTGCTGCGCGCGGTCGTCCGCGAGGGTGGCTGTGAGTGCCAGTTGGAACGCATCCAGGCGCTTGCCAACTTGCTCGCGTAACTGCGCATTGTCGTCGGCGAGCTGGCTATGCAGGCGCGCGAGCCGCTGGTCGACCATCTCGACAGTTGCCTGCACGGTGGTCAGCTGGGTTACAAAAGTGGCCAGCTGCGCAGCGGTGCTTTGCAAGCGTCCCAGGCGACGCCACAACAGTATCTGCAACACGAGCACAAACACTGCTACGCATCCCATCAGGGCAAATGGCAGCGGCACGCGTTCAATAGGCAAACTTAAAAAATTCACAGTCTCAGACGGCGGCGCGCGAAGGGGCTTGGTGGCATACTGGCCTCGAGAGCTGTGAAGTCCGCGCGATGCGGGTGGATGACCGCTACAGCAGTCAGTTTCGATTCTAACGCGCGTGGTCCCCAATGATCGATCGCAGCAACATTGACGCACCTGCCAGTAAACCACGTAAGGGCCGCGGTGCAACGCTGTCGCCGGCGCCACGTTATGTTGAGCACGAGCGCGAAGGTTTTGATGACGGCTGGGGCAGCGCCGATGAAACACCGGCTGCTTTGTTTACGACGGTCACGGCGGAGCACGTCCGCAGCCTTATCAATCGTAATCAGTCGCCGGACCTGCCGTTTAATCTATCCATCAATCCCTATCGCGGTTGCGAGCACGGCTGTTCGTACTGTTACGCGCGGCCGGCTCACGCTTATATGGATCTCTCGCCCGGGCTTGATTTTGAGAGCCGACTTTTTTCCAAGCCTGACGCGGCTGCGGTATTGCGTCGGGAACTTGCCAAACCCGGCTATCGGTGTGAGCCCATTGCGCTGGGCGCTAATACCGACGCCTATCAACCCATCGAACGGCGGCTGCGCATCACACGCGCCATCATCGAAGTGCTGGCCGAATGTAATCATCCCTTCAGCATTGTGACCAAGTCTGCGCTGGTGGAGCGTGATATTGATCTACTGGCACCTTCGGCAGAACGTAACCTGGTACAGGTGTTTGTCTCGATAACGACTCTTGATCGCGAACTTGCGCGGCGCATGGAGCCGCGCGCCGCGGCACCACAGCGTCGTATTGAAACCTTGCGACGCCTGGCGGCCGCGGGCATTCCCAGCGGTGTCATGTTTGCGCCGGTCATTCCGGCTTTAAACGACCACGAGCTTGAGCGCGTGCTCGAGCTTGCGGCGCAGGCCGGGTGTTGTTATGCCGGCTACGTTATGTTGCGTTTGCCGCGCGAGGTCAATCCTGTATTCAAGGATTGGCTGACTACTCACTATCCCTTGAAATTCGATCGTGTGATGCACCGCATCCAGGACGTACGTGAGGGGCACGAGAGCGACAGCCGTTTTGGCCACCGTTTGAAGGGTCAGGGTGTTTTTGCTGAGCTGGTCGCGCAGCGTTTTGCGCGCGCCTGTCGCGCGTTGGAACTCAACAAGTCACGCCACCAGATGAATGTGCGCTTGTTTCAGGCGCCGCGCCCGGATTCGCCGCAACTCGACCTGTTTTAAGGATCGTCAGTTGATCGATGTTGAGGCCAACAGCGAATCGCCGCCCGGCACACTCGCACCCAGCTCCCAGTCGCTGCCCAGCAAAGTCTGATCTAACAAGGCCAGGAAGGAGTGCAACAGGGTCGGGTTCAACGCCAGATCAATGCCGCCACCCTGTTCGGGCGCAAGGGTCAGGGTAATGCCACCACCCTCTTGGGGGCGGATCTGCGCGCGGGTCAGCAAAACGGGCGCTGCGCCCAGCGGCAGCGCCCGGCTCACCCCTTTGTAAGGCGTCGCAAAATCACTGTTCTGGCGCGCGGCTTCATGCTCGAAGCGCAGTAGCTCTTGTTTAGCCAACGGGTCGATCTGGGTCTGAATACGGGGCTGCGTTGCCAGCGCCTGTGCCAATGCGGGCCGTATGGCTTTGACAAAACGACGGGTCAGCCAGCACCGGAATTCCTCCTGGTTCTGGGTCGACACCCGCAGCAGCAGGCGATCTTCGCCGGCGACAAAAGAGATCTGGATCTGATCAAGTTGTGACATGGAGTTAACTGAACGTCTAACAATTGAAAACCGGAGGTCGAGCTGCAGGTGCCCACGCCAGCATGGTCCTTTATCATGCCGCATGACAAATCCCGAGCGACGCGCTAGTCCATAGCGGCTGCGCCTATGAAAGAGCGAGCATGAACCTACCATCGACCGGCCTGGCGCGCACGCCATTGGCACGCTACCAGGCTGACCTCGACGCTGGCCGCATCACCCACGATGCAGCCCAGGCGGCGGCCGTGGCCCACCTTGATCGGATCTATCACGAACTGGCCAACAGTGACGACGACGGCGGTGGTGGTTTGCTGGACAAAATATTCGGTCGCCGCAAAACCCTATGGACGGGTGTGCGAGGGCTTTACCTATGGGGTCGGGTCGGACGTGGCAAGACTTATCTTGTCGATACCTTTTTTGATTGCCTGCCGTTTTCCGCCAAGCGACGCATTCACTTTCACAACTTCATGCGCCAGACCCACGCGCAATTGCGGCAGTTAAAACGGCAAGCCGATCCGCTCCGGCAGATCGCCGCAAATTGGGCGGCAAAACAGCGTGTGCTGTGTCTGGACGAATTCCACGTGGGTGACATCACCGATGCGATGTTGCTGGCCAATCTGCTGGAGGCGCTGCTTGGTCATGGCGTAACGCTGATCGCAACCTCCAATGAGGCACCCGATGAGCTTTATAGCGGCGGCTTGCAACGTGAGCGCTTCCTGCCTGCGATAAGCATGCTCAAAAGCGCGTTGGAAATTTTCGAAGTGGCGGGTGTCACCGACTATCGGCTGCGCGCGTTGGCACAGGCGCCGGTGTTTTACTGTGGTGAGGCGGGCGCCTGCGAGGCCGAACTGGCGCGGAGTTTTGCGGCCATGACAAGCGGCATGAGTACCCACCACGGCCCCCTCGAAATCGAGGGCCGCGCGATCGCGACCGTGCGCCATGCCGATGGCGTGGCGTGGTTCAATTTTGACGCGCTGTGTGGCGGACCGCGTTCGGCTCTGGATTACATTGAGATCGCCCGCTGCCATCACACGGTAATTGTCGCGGACGTGCCGAAGCTCGGACCGGACGACAACGACGCCGCGCGCCGCCTGATCACCCTCATCGATGAACTGTATGACCGCAACGTCAATCTCATCCTCTCGGCAGCAGCCGAGCCGGAGGACCTGTATCACGGCGGCAAACTGGCCAAACCCTTCCTGCGTACCGCCAGCCGTCTGCGCGAGATGCGCTCCCACGATTATTTGGCCAGACCCCATATTTCTTAAGGGGATTCAAATAAAAACAAATAGATAAAAGAGATTCTTGACTTAAATAATTATGTAACTATCCTATCCATCTAATAGTTATACGGAATGCGCTTGCGCCTCATTAACGGGCGGTAGCTCAACTAAAGATGGATATGCAGAACACGATTTCCTCCTCTGATCATGACCAGGCAATCGCTCGCCTTATCGCGCGCCGTTATGGCGACGGTGGTGTGTACGTGCCGCGCCAGCAACCCCGTCGCGGCGTTTTGCAGGACGCCATTGCCGGCGGCTTTGTCAGCGAAGACGGTTTTATTACCCGCAAGGGGCGCCGACTCCTGGCGCGTTTCGATCTCTGAAACCTCCGTGGGTGAGTTGACAGGCTAGCCCTGTCACCAGCGTATTGGGGCTGCTAACGCAGCCCTTTTTTTTGGTTAAATCCGGCGGAAGTTGGGAGGGCCAGCCTGTCGAAGTAGCATCAATAGCTGATTAATGGCATAACCAAATAGGTAAATATTCTTTTTAAGAATAAGAAGCCATTGGTACTGTGCGCGCCCTTGGATCAGCGGCGGCTGCCCCGTCCTGCACCGGAGTGCCAGCATGTACCAATATGACGAATTCGATCAGCGCATGGTCGATGAGCGAGTCACGCAGTTTCGCGACCAAACGCGGCGCTTCCTCGCAGGCAGCCTGAGCGAAGAAGAGTTTCGTCCGCTGCGGCTGATGAATGGCCTGTATATCCAACGCCACGCCCCGATGTTGCGGGTTGCCATCCCTTACGGGCTGCTGTCGGCTACCCAGCTGCGCAAACTTGCCTATATCGCCACGACCTATGATCGTGGTTACGGCCATTTCAGCACCCGCCAGAATATCCAGTACAACTGGCCGAGCCTCGCATCCGTGCCCGACATTCTGGCCGAACTTGCGACCGTCCAGATGCACGCCATTCAGACCAGTGGCAACTGCGTTCGAAACATCACCTGCGATGCTTTTGCCGGTGTCGCGCCCGATGAAATCGATGACCCGCGTCCCTACTGCGAGCTCTTGCGCCAATGGTCAACCTTCCACCCAGAGTTCGCCTATCTGCCACGCAAGTTCAAGATCGCCGTCAGTGGTGCCAGCAGTGACCGCGCTGCCACGGCCTTTCACGACATTGGTCTGCGTTTAGTCCAGGACGCGACCCAGGGACTCGGTATGCGGGTGCTGGTCGGTGGTGGCCAGGGCCGCACGCCCAAAGTTGGCGTGGTTTTGCGCGAGTTTTTGCCGCTGGCCGATTTGTTGTCCTATACCGAAGCGATCCTGCGCGTGTACAACCAATTTGGTCGGCGCGACAACAAGTACAAGGCGCGCATCAAGATCCTGGTCGCCGCGTTGGGCATCGATGAATTTGCGCGCTTGGTCGAGCACGAGTGGTCGGATATCCGTGATTGCGTATTGCGCCTGGATGAGGCTGATATCACGGCGATGCGCGCGCATTTCCCGCGGCCTGCTTACCGGCCAACCCAGGGCCAAGACATCATGACGCAAGCCTGGGCAGCCATGGAACCCGAGTTTGCGCGCTGGCGCAAGCGCAATACACGCGCCCATCGCGAAGCCGGCTATTGCGCAGTGGTCGTGTCGTTGAAAGCGCCCGACGTCGCGCCGGGCGACATTACGGCTGCGCAGATGGAGGCGGTCGCGGCACTGGCCGAGCGCTACAGTTTTGGGGAAATACGCGCGACCTACGACCAGAACCTGGTGTTAGCCGATGTGTGTGAAAGCGATCTGCACGAAGTATGGCGGGCACTGGCGGAGCATGGCCTGGCAACCTCAAACATTGGTCTGTTGACCGACATGATCTGTTGTCCCGGTCTCGATTTTTGTTCGTTGGCCAATGCCCGCTCGATACCCATTGCAGCGCAGATTAATGCCCGCTTTGCCGATCTCGACTACCTGCATGACATCGGTGAGCTGGAACTGAAGATGTCGGGCTGCGTGAATGCTTGCGGGCACCACCATGTCGGTCATATCGGCATTCTCGGGGTCGACAAAAATGGCGTGGAGTTTTACCAGATAACGCTAGGCGGCATCGCTGGAGACGGCGCCCAGCTGGGTGAACGTCTCGGCCCTGGTGTCACTGCCGACGCGGTAGCGGACACCATCGAAGCCCTGCTCACGGTTTACCTCGAATTGCGCGACGAGGGCGAGCGTTTTGTCGACGTGGTGTTGCGTTGTGGTGTGGCGCCCTTCAAGGACCGCGTTTATGCGGTCGCGGTTTAGGAGCGCCTGCCCGTGCGCATCGTGAAAGACGGTCGTGAGCAGCACGATGACTGGACTTTGCTCGGAGCCGACGAGCCAGTCGGCGATCGTCGGGTCCTCGTGCCGTTGGCGCGTTGGCAGTCCGCCTCATCCGTGGTCGGCATTAGCCCTTACGGTTTATTGGTGCGGGCCGACGATGCACTCGCTGTGGTGCTCGCTGCAGCCGCGCGCAGTCCACTCGTTGCAATCGAATTTGTCACGTTCACCGACGGTCGCGGCTACAGCCTCGCACGATTATTGCGCGCCAACGGTTTCGACGGGGATCTGCGCGCAGTGGGTGAGGTCTTGCGTGATCAGGCGTTTTTTCTCGCGCGCTGTGGTTTTTCGTCGTTTGCGCCGGCGGCTCATGTCACCTCGGCGGACTTCATCGCAGGCTTGGCGGATTTCAGTGGGGTTTACCAGGCAGCCGCTGACGAGCGTCACACCATCGCACGTCTGCGCCACGCGCGCTGACTAACTGTAGCGCCGCTCGGCGCCGTTCAAGACCGCGCGTATTCGCGCCGATAGCCCGCAGATGAATTCCCCGTTCCGCACTACACCGCCATGACTTCGCCGCTTGCCGGCGTGGCACAACCGCTCAAGCGGTTACGGGTGATGATCATCGATGATTCTCGCGAGGACATGGCCAAGCTGCGGCGCCTGCTGGCCAGCGCCCTGCCCGACGTTGAGATCTCGGAGTACGATCCTGAGCAGAAAGGTCGGCCAGGTAGTGATTTCGCCTGGCACTTATACGACGCCATTTTGCTGAACTTCGAGCTTGGTCCTGGCGAAACGGGCCTGGATTGGTTGCGCTGGTATGGGCGAATCACGGGTTTCCCGCCCACCATTGTGATGGCGGCGGCCGGCGACGAATACATCGCCGCGCGCGCGATCAAGCTCGGCGCCTGCGACTACATCCGCAAGGCTGATATCGATGGTGAGCGGCTCGGGCTTATGGTGTGCGAGGTGGTACAAGAAGCGCGCGCTGCCGATCATTTCGACGCAACCGTGCGTGAGGACCGCATCGCGAGCCATCTGGCCATACTCGCGCGCCTGCACTTGCCGGTCGCTATGGATGCTGACGGCGCCCCGCCGGGCACGCTTGGCTATCGATTTGTGCGCCTGATCGGCCAGGGCTCAAGCTCACGGGTTTATCTGGCCGAACGCACCACCGACGCCACCACCTTGGTGCTCAAAGTCATCGATATTCGCGGGGTTCAAGACAGCCAGGTGATTGAGCGTTTCATGCGCGAAGCCGAAATTGTCTCCGCCATCCGCAGCCCGTATGTCGTGCATTTTTTTGACTACGGGTTGACCCAGACTTATGGTTATATCGCGATGGAGTTCTTCACGCGCGGTGACCTCAAACAACGCATCGAACACGGCGTGGCGACCGCCGACGCGCTGAACTATCTGCGCCACATCGCGCTGGGTCTGCATGCAATTCATGCAGAAGGTATCGTGCATCGCGATCTCAAACCCGGCAACATCATGTTCCGCGCCGACGACAGCCTGGCACTGGCTGATTTCGGTATTTCGCGACGTTTGAATCAAACCAGCGATCTGACCAATCTTGGCAGCGTGCTTGGCACACCAAACTATCTGAGCCCCGAACAAGCGCTTGGCCAGTCGGCCGACCATCGCGCCGATCTTTACAGCGTGGGTGTCATGCTCTACGAAATGCTGACCGGGCGTAAGCCATTCCGTGCCGAAAACGCCTCCGCCTTGGTCTATCAGCATGTACACGCGGCTGTCCCGCAGCTGCCCGAACCGCAGCGCCGCTATCAACCCTTGTTAGCGCGTCTGCTGGCTAAAGACTGTGAGGATCGCCTGCCCTCGGCAGCAGCGCTCGTGAATGCTCTTGACCAGCTGATCGCGAAGTGAGCGCTACGTCACGACTACCTGCTTGAATTAGTCAGGGGTCGTCCATACTTAGGACATTCGCGGCAACGGAAAGCCTGACTGTCGCGCCCCTACCATAGCGCGATGGCCATCATGAACGAAGAAATATCCTCCGGTGCGTTGGACGAGGCGACGGGCGTAGCGCTAGCTGGCGTGCCGGCGCGTCTCAACGAAGTGTTGCCCGATAAACTGTTGGTGTTGCCGTTGAGGGCGCGACCGTTTTTCCCAGGGCAATCCACGCCTGTTGTGCTGGAAGATGAGTTGTGGCGGGAAACTATCGAACGCGTTGGTAATACAGCGCACAAGCTGGTTGGCTTGGTTTATGCGCGCCACCCGGAAGACCAGGCCACACCCCGGCCGGAAGATTTTGCAAGCTTTGGCACTGTTGCGCGGGTGCACCACGCGATGCGTGACGGCGGGCGTATTCAGTTCATCGCCGAGGGTATTGAGCGTTTGCGCGTGGTGCGCTGGGTGAGCAAGGACCGCCCGTTTGTTGCCCAGGTGGATTACCCGCGACCAGAGCACGACAAGAGCAAAGAAGTACGCGCCTACGGTCTGGCCATCATCAATAAGATTAAGGAGCTTCTACCGCTTAATCCACTCTACAAAGAAAGTCTGCGGGCGTTCCTCGATCGTTACACACCCGACGAGGCCTCGCCTCTGACTGACTTTGCTGCGGCCATGACCAGCGCTGATGGCGAACAGCTGCAGGAAGTGTTGGAGACGGTGCCCCTGTTGCGGCGCATGGAAAAGGTCTTGTTGCTCATCCAGCACGAGCTCGAAGTGGCGGGGCTGCAGACCGAGATCCGCCAGCGCGTGGAGATTCGCATTTCGGAACAGCAGCGCGAATTTTTCCTGAAGGAACAACTTAAAGAGATCCAGAAAGAACTGGGATTGTCCAAGGACGACAAGACCATCGAACTGGAACGCTTCCGCGAGCGCTTACGAGAATGTGTTGTGCCGGTCGATGCACAGAAACGTATTGACGATGAGATGCAGAAATTTGCCCTGCTCGAAACGGGCTCTCCCGAGTACGGCGTCACGCGCAATTACCTCGATACCTTAACCGCTCTGCCGTGGGGAAAATTTTCACCCGATCACCTCGATCTTGATCATGCGCGCCGGGTTCTTGATCGTGATCACGCCGGGCTCGCCGATGTTAAAGATCGCATTATCGAATTTCTCGCCGTCGGTAAGCTGAAGGGCGAGATGGGTGGTTCGATTCTGTTATTGGTCGGGCCGCCCGGTGTGGGCAAAACGTCGATTGGGCATTCCATCGCCGACGCCCTGGGTCGCAAGTTTTTTCGCTTCAGCGTCGGTGGTATGCGCGACGAAGCGGAAATCAAGGGCCATCGCCGCACTTATATCGGCGCCATGCCGGGCAAATTCATCCAGGCGCTGCGTGATACCGGAGTCGCCAATCCGGTCGTTCTCCTCGATGAGGTTGACAAGATAGGCGCGTCTTACCAAGGTGACCCGGCCTCGGCTTTGCTCGAAGTATTAGACCCGGAGCAGAACGCGAGCTTTTTAGATCACTATCTTGATGTGCGTTTTGATCTCTCTAAAGTAGTGTTTGTCTGTACCGCCAACCAGCTTGATTCGATCCCGGCGGCGCTGCTGGACCGCATGGAGGTGATTCGACTCGCCGGATATTTGACGGCCGAAAAAGTTGCGATCGGCACGCGCTACCTATGGCCTAAACAACGCGCCAAAGCCGGCTTGAATGCCCGTCAGGCGCGGGTTAATGCTGGTGCGGTAAAGGCCATTGCCGAGTCCTACGCGCGCGAAGCCGGGGTGCGCAATCTCGAGAAACAACTGGGGCGCATAGCACGCAAAGTGGCGTTGGCAATCGTGCGTGATGCCGCCCACCAAGTGGTGGTTACACCCGCCAATCTGTCGAGCTATCTCGGTGCCCCCATGTTCCGCCAGCAGGTGCCCGAGCGCGGTATCGGTATTGTTACCGGTCTGGCCTGGACGGCGATGGGCGGCGCCACCCTCGATATCGAAGCGACCCGCGTGCACGGCATCAGTCGCGGCTTGAAGTTGACCGGGCAGCTTGGCGAGGTCATGCGTGAATCGGCGGAAATTGCCTACAGTTATGTGGCCGCGCACCTTGTTGATTACGGTGCGAACCCGGAATTTTTCGATACCGCATCTATCCATCTGCATGTCCCGGAAGGGGCGACGCCCAAAGACGGCCCCAGTGCGGGCGTCACCATGGCGACGGCTTTATTGTCTCTGGCCCGCGGCAAACCGATGAAACGCCCGCTGGCGATGACGGGTGAGCTGACCCTGACAGGACGCGTGCTGGCGGTAGGTGGTATCCGCGAGAAGATCATCGCGGCGCGACGCGCAGGTGTGCGCGAAATCGTATTACCCGACACCGTGCGCGGTGAATTTGATGAACTGCCAGACTATATTCGCGCCGGGCTACGCTTTCATTTTGTCAGTAACTTCAGCGAGGTCGCCCGCATCGCTTTTGCTTGAGGCCGGGCCGGCACGCGTATCGATTGTGAGATACTCGAAACACGTCAAGCATTGAGTGCCGATGTCCCATGTCGATCGTAACCGAGCCGGACCTGCTTAATTTTCGTCGCACCAAGATTGTCGCCACGGTGGGGCCCGCCTCGAGTTCGCAAGAAACCATCAGCGCGCTTATCGAAGCGGGTGTAAATGTTTTCCGTATTAACTTTTCCCACGGCACCCATGCCGCCCACGGCGCCGCCATCGCACTGATTCGGCAGGTGGCACTGCGACTTGGTACGCCGACCGCAATACTTGCTGATCTGTGCGGGCCAAAAATCCGTACGGGAAAATTTCATGGCGGCAGTGTCGAACTGGTAGCCGGTACTGCGGTGACCCTCACCAGCGCCGACGTGTTGGGCGACGCCAAGCTGATCCCATCTCAATACGCGGCTCTGGCTCAGGATGTGAGGCCCGGCAATCGCATTCTGCTGAACGACGGCGCGGTTGAATTGCGTGTGATTGAAGTGCGCGGTCACGAAGTTGAATGCTTGGTGGTTGCGGGTGGCATGGTAGGTGATCACAAGGGCATTAATCTGCCGGGTACCAAGGTCTCGGCGCCATCTTTGACCGACAAAGATCGCGAAGACGCGGTTTTTGCCTTGGCCGCCGGTGTTGATTTCATCGCGTTATCATTTGTGCGTAGTGGCGATGACATCAGTGCGCTACGTGTGATCGTTGATGCGGCCGGCTCAGCGGCCGGCATCATCGCAAAAATCGAAAAACCCGAAGCGCTGCTCAACAGCGAAGACATCATCAACCGTGCGGACGGCATCATGGTGGCGCGCGGTGATCTGGGCGTGGAGCTCAATCCCGAACAGGTGCCACTGGCCCAGAGTCAGTTGATTACCCGCGCGCGTGCGCTCAACAAACCCGTTATCGTTGCGACCCAGATGCTGGAGTCAATGATCACCAACGCGCGTCCCACACGAGCCGAAGTTTCCGATGTGTCCTTTGCAGTCGCCAGTGGTGCTGACGCCGTGATGTTGTCGGGGGAATCAGCGGTAGGGCGCTTCCCGGTCGCAGCAGTGCGGATGATGGACCGTGTTGCGCGCCAGACGGAGGCCTACTACTGGCATGCAGGGTTGGCAGTGCACGGGGCTCTTGTGCCGGCAGCGGCACCACTCGCGTATGGCGACGCTATTGCGAGCGCGACGGCACGTCTGGTCAGCGATTTGCGGGCCCATGCGGTGATAGTGATTTCAGTGCACGGCATGACTGCGACAACCATCAGTGCAGCACGGCCCGCCGCGCCGGTGGTGGCGATCTCAAGTGAACTGCAGACTTGCCGTCGCATGAGTCTCATGTGGGGCATGATTCCTCACTATGTTGACAGCGTAGGTGCCGAGAATCCCAATCAGATCGCACGCCGGGTGGCACGTGATTTAGGCCTGGCGAAGGACGGCGGCTTTGTGGTGATGGTGCGCGGCTTCGATGCCGATCCGGCAATCAACTCGCCGTCGATTACGGTGTTGCAGGTGTAGGTCCGACTTCAGTCGGACCTACAGGTGAAAAGACCGCGAAACCTCAGAACGGAATGTCGTCGTCGAAGTCCATCGGGGGTTCAGCCTGACCGCGCGGAGCGCCGTCGCCGTGGGGGCCATCACCACCGCCGCCGACGTTTGAACCGCCGCGTTCTGCACCGCCAGGACCACCACCGCCGGCGCCACGTCCACCCAGCATTTGCATCTCGCTGGCGACAATCTCGGTGTTGAATTTATCGTTGCCGTCTTTGTCCTGCCACTTACGGGTTTGCAGGCGGCCTTCGATATAGATCTGCGAACCCTTTTTTACATACTGCTCGACAACTTCCGCGAGGCGCCCGAAAAACACCACGCGGTGCCATTCCGTGCGTTCCTGGGTTTCTCCGCTGTCTTTATCGCGCCAGGAATCAGTGGTTGCCAGCCGCGCATTTGCTACGGCGGCGCCGCCGGCGGTGTAACGAATTTCGGGATCGGCGCCGAGGTTGCCGATCAGCATGACTTTATTGAGGCCGCGTGCCATGGGTATTGCTCCTTCCGGTGAGTTATTGGACCGTCCGTGGTCGGTGTGAGCCCCGGATTCTACCCAAGCTTACGCGCGCCGTCAGTCCTTGATGGAAACATCCAAAACTTTACCCGGCGCGCACAGTGCACCTGTCAGCCACAACAGACACAGGCCTGCGCAGAGGGCCGGCACCATGGCAAAGCCCAGTCGTCCGGCCACCAGACCGCCGAGGGTGCCACCCAAAAACATGCCGAGAAATTGACACGTCGCATAGGCACCGAGCGCGGTGCCCTTAAACGCCGGCGACGCGACGCGCGATATCAGGCTGGGTAATGAGGATTCCAGGAAATTGAAGGCGACGAAAAACACCGTCAAGGCCACGTAGGTGCCGCTGCGGTGGTGCCAGGTCAGCCATATCAGTAACTCTGCCAGACCCAATAATCCGATTGCTAAACGTGAGACCGGCATAAGCCAGCCAGGCTTCATTGAAAGTCGAATGAGGGGCGCCACCAGCAATATCGATATCAGCAGCACGGGCAGATAAACCGTATGGTGTTGCGCACTTGCCAGGCCGAGTGCGTCACGTAAATTGACCGGGACAGCAACAAAGCTCGCTGCCAGTACGAGATGCAAGGCCAGCACGCCGAAATACAGCACTCGTAGTTCCGGCGCAGCGATCGCCGCCCACGAAATTGGCGTGGCACGGCGCGTCTGGCTGGGCGGAACAGGCACGAGGAAAAACAGCACGGGTAGGGCGAGCCCACCGGCCACACCCGAGGCGATGAATAAACCCCGCAGTCCAACCGCGTTATCGATGAGTGGGCCCAACACAAACGCGGCTGAGAACGCCATACCAATACTGACGCCGATGATGGCCATGACCTTGGTGCGCTGAGATTCGCGCGTCAGATCGGCTGCCAAGGCCAAAGTTGCGCCCGACACGGCGCCAGCACCCTGCACAGCACGTCCGATCAATATCGGCAGGATATGGTGGGCCACTGCTGCGACGGCTGATCCGAGCGTAAATATAACCAGGCCCGCAGCAATGACCGGGCGCCGCCCGATGCGATCAGACAAGCTACCCAAAGGAATTTGCAGACAGGCCTGGGTGAGTCCATAGATGCCCAGGGTCAGACCGACCATGAAGGGCGTCGCGCCGGCCAGTTGATCGGCATAAAGAGCCAATACCGGTACCAGCATGAACAGGCCCAGCATACGTAGAAAAAAAAACGCCTGCGAGCGCAAAAGTGGCGTGTCGCTCCTGCGGCGTGAAGGCTAGGCTGTTGGACACAGTGGAAACGAATTAAGCGACGGTCGGAAAACACCGTATAGTACCCGTTTGATCTTTGCCGGCGCCAGTTGTAGCCGCACGTCTTGGGGAACCCACAGTATTGTCCATGGATACGATTCATCTGCGCGGTGCGCGCACGCACAATCTCAAGAACATTGATCTCGATCTGCCTCGCCATAAGCTCATCGTGATCACCGGCTTGTCCGGTTCGGGTAAATCCTCGCTGGCCTTCGACACCATCTACGCTGAAGGTCAGCGTCGTTATGTCGAGTCGTTGTCCGCTTATGCGCGACAGTTTTTGTCGATCATGGAAAAGCCCGACATTGATCATATAGAAGGTCTCTCGCCGGCCATTTCCATCGAGCAGAAATCAACTTCTCATAATCCGCGTTCGACAGTCGGCACGATTACCGAAATCTACGACTATCTGCGCCTGCTGTTTGCGCGTGTTGGTGAACCGCGTTGCCCGGATCACGCCGAGATACTCGAAGCACAGACGATTTCACAGATGGTCGATCAGGTCATGACGCTGGCGCCCGACTCGCGCTGGATGCTGCTGGCACCGGTGGTACGCGGCCGTAAGGGCGAGCATCACCAGGTGTTTGAGCATCTGGCCCGGCTCGGTTATCTGCGCGCGGTGGTGGACGGCGAAGTTGTGATGCTCGATCAGCCGCCAGTGCTGGCGCTGCGCAAGAAGCATGACATCGATGTGGTTATCGATCGATTTCGCATACGCGAAGATCTGAAGCAGCGCCTGGCCGAGTCTTTTGAAAATGCACTGGGTTTGGGCGAGGGCGTGGCGCGGGTGGTGCCGATGGAAGGTGAGCATGCCGCCGCTGGCGCGGATCTGGTTTTTTCCTCACGCTTCGCTTGCAAGGTCTGCGGTTACAGCATCAGCGAGCTTGAGCCCAGATTGTTTTCGTTCAACAACCCCGTGGGTGCGTGCACCGCCTGCGACGGCTTGGGTGTGGTGCAGTTTTTCGACGAGCAACGCATCGTTCAGCGTCCCGATATCAGCTTGCCAGCCGGCGCGATCCGCGGCTGGGATCGTCGTAATGCCTATTATTTCCAGCTCATTACCGCGCTGGCAAAACACTACGGTTTTGATGTCGATATCGCCTTCAATGAAATTCCCGCCGACATCCGCCAGGTCATTTTGCATGGCAGTGGTGAGAGCGAAATTGAATTCACCTATTTCAAAGCCGGTGGTCGGGCCTATAAGAAGAAACACGCCTTTGAAGGTGTGCTGCCGAATATGGAACGGCGTTATCGTGAGACCGATTCCAATATGGTGCGCGAAGAGCTGGCGCGTTATCAGGGTTCGAAAGCCTGCGGTGAATGTTCAGGCACGCGCCTCAATCGCGCGGCGCGCAATGTGTTTGTGCACGAGCACAACCTGGCGCAGGTAACCCGTATGTCAATTGGTGGCACATTTGGTTTTTTCGACAAGTTGAAATTGCCAGGTAAACGCGGCGAGATCGCCGATAAGATAGTCAAAGAAGTGAAACTGCGGCTGCAGTTTCTGGTTAATGTGGGTCTTGATTACCTCACGCTTGATCGGAGCGCCGATACCCTGTCGGGTGGTGAGGCACAACGTATTCGGCTCGCCAGTCAGATCGGTGCAGGCTTGGTCGGTGTGATGTATATCCTCGATGAGCCTTCCATCGGCCTGCATCAACGTGACAACCAACGTTTGCTCAGTACGCTGGTGCATTTACGCGATCTGGGCAATACCGTGATTGTGGTCGAGCACGATGAAGAAGCGATCATGAGTGCTGACCATGTGGTAGATATGGGCCCGGGTGCCGGTGTGCATGGTGGCCAGGTAGTGGCGCAGGGCACTCCCCAGGCAATTTGTGCCAGCGCGGAATCTTTGACCGGCCAGTATCTGTCCGGACGGCGCGGTATTGTCATTCCCAGTCTGCGCTTGAAGCCCGATCCCAAACGCATGCTGTGTATCAAAGGCGCGCGCGGCAATAATCTCAGGGATGTGGATGTCGAGATCCCGGTCGGGCTCATGACCTGTGTGACCGGCGTATCGGGCTCGGGTAAGTCAACCCTGGTCAACGACACCTTGTACGCCGTCACGGCGCGCGATCTGAATGGCGCCACGGCGAGCCCCGCCGAACACGACGCGGTTACCGGTCTTGAACAATTCGATAAAGTTGTAGATATCGATCAAAGCCCTATCGGTCGCACACCGCGCTCCAATCCGGCCACCTACACCGGCCTCTTTACCCCGATACGCGAGCTGTTTGCCGGTGTGCCGGAAGCGCGCACGCGCGGTTATGAGCCAGGGCGCTTTTCATTCAACGTCAAGGGTGGACGCTGCGAAGCGTGTCAGGGCGACGGCGTCATCAAGGTCGAAATGCATTTTCTGCCGGACGTTTATGTGCCCTGCGATATGTGCAAAGGCAAACGTTACAACCGCGAAACGCTGGAGATCATGTACAAGGGCAAGACCATCAGCGATGTATTGGACATGACCGTCGAAGAGGCGCGCGTATTCTTTGATGCAGTACCGACCATCGCGATAAAACTGCAGACCCTGACGGAAGTAGGCCTGACTTATGTACGCATTGGTCAAAACGCCACGACTTTGTCCGGTGGCGAAGCGCAACGGGTGAAACTGTCGCGCGAGCTGTCAAAACGCGACACTGGCAAAACGCTCTACATCCTCGATGAGCCGACCACCGGTCTGCATTTTTACGACATCGAACAATTGTTGAAGGTTTTGCATCGGCTGCGCGATCACGGCAACACCGTGGTGGTCATTGAGCACAATCTGGATGTCATCAAGACTGCGGACTGGGTCATCGATCTGGGTCCGGAGGGCGGCACCGGCGGTGGTGAAGTTTTGGCGGTTGGCACACCGGAACAAGTTGCGGCCGAGCCGCGCTCCCACACTGGGCGCTTTCTCGCCCAAGTGCTGGCGCGCCCCGCGCCAAAAGCACGCGCGTTGGGCTGACCTGCGTGACGCGCGCCTCAGATCCCGATCTGCAAACCAAGCAGATAGCCATAGAAGGTCATGATCGGCGCAATCGCGACCATACTCATGGCCTTGCCAAACAACTGATCGAGCCCCAGCGTTGCCCAGCGCAGATCGCAGCGCGCGCCAAAATCATGGCCCAGGCCCGCGGCCAGACTCGGCATCACCATGCATAGTCCAAGTAGTGCAAGACCAGCCGCGATACCGGGCCACAGGCTGACACTGACGGCGCCGAGGTAGTCGGCAAACCACGCGAATAGCACCGCAACCGCAAGCAAGCCCTGCATCGCGTCAAACATGCCTGGTCGATCGCGCAGGCGCAAAACACGGGGTGCAATAAAACGACTCAAAAACACCAGTGCCAACAGCGTACCGAAACGTGCGCTGTCCGCAGGCAACAAGCTTCCTAGGGACGGTGCACTACGCAAACCAAACAGCGCCGGGTAAGCGAATATGGCACCACCAACCATCAGCGCACTGCGCAACATCGGTGCGCATAGTTCCTGCCACAACCAGGGAAACGCTGGATTGGTGTGCAGCAGGCGCGCGAGGCGCGCTTGCAGCCAGAGCTCCGCGGCGACGCCGAGCACCAGGGCGAACATCAATTGCAACATACCGGTGGCCGGCGAGAGTGGCAGCATGTGACAGGTCGTCAGTCAGTCAGTGCAGAACGATTCGAGTATGATGCCGCTCATCCCCGACTTCACAGGTAACAGCGTAATGTCCGTCCTGATCTGCGGCTCTCTCGCCTTCGATAACATCATGGTTTTCCAGGACCGCTTCAAGAACCATATCCTGCCCGACAAGATCCATATTTTGAACGTTTCTTTTCTGGTGCCCGAGCTGCGTCGTGAATTTGGCGGCTGTGCGGGCAACATCGCCTACAACCTCAAACTCCTCGGTGGCGCACCGCTGATCATGGGCACGGTCGGTGTTGATTTTGCACCTTATGCCAGCTGGATGAAGAGCCACGCTATCGACACACGCTGCATCACCA
>JAYUQF010000586.1:0-6777 GCA_043756885.1 Pseudomonadota bacterium | reverse complement strand
CAAAATCCAGGTAGTGATTGACCTTGTTGCACAGATGGCCGCGGGTAATCGGGTGGCTCGGGTCGCCGCGCAGCGCGACCGCACGACCGCTGGTGTCGTCGCGGGTGACGAGCATCGAGCAGGTGTCCGGGCAGTCGTGTGGACACACAACATGGTGCAGCGAATGGCCAGCGGGGACTTCGAGCTTGGTGCTTCGTGTCATATCATTAACTCCAGGGGCCGCTGGCAAACGGGTGTTGATCTGGGCTCGGCAGCGGCTCGCCAACCCCGATAAGGGCGTGCGACTATCGTCAGGCCGTGTCAGCGCGTCAAAACGGTGCCGGCGTTGGAACGTCGAAATTACTGCACGCGCAGGTTTTGTCGCATAGCACATTCTGAACCGCGAGGGGCATCTTATGTGGAAGTATCTTCGGTTTGGCTACATTCACTGGGCCTGGTTTTTGATCGCAATCGCTGGGCTGCTGGCCGGTGGCTGGTGGACCTGGAGTAGCGTGGTTTTCCTGTTCGTCGTGGGTGTAGGCGGGGAAATCGTCACGAAAAACTTCCGTGACGAAAGCAATCCCCAATACCACCACCCCATCATTCACGACCTCATCCTCTACTCGGCAGTGGTTGGCCATTTTGTGGTGACTTTTGTCGCGGTGTGGGTGGCCAGCGATAAGGATCTGCTGGGCTTCGGGCAGTTGCTCAATACTTGGCTGGCCAGCATCGGCGTCACCCATGATGTGTTGGCGGCGCGCGCGTCCAATACAACATTCGATTTGTTTGGCGTCGGCATGTCGCTCGGCGGTGTGTTGGGGGTAAGCGGTATTTCGGCAGCGCACGAGCTGACCCATCGCACCGCAAATCCTCTGGATCTGTGGTTCGGACGCTGGGATTTTGCGCTCAGCTTTGGCGGCAATTTTGCAACGGAGCATGTTTACGGACACCACAAACGACTCGGTTACGCCGATGTTGATCCGGTATCGCCGAAGCGCGGGGCCGGCTTTTACGAATTTCTGACGGTGGGTACCTGGCAGCAATGGCGCGGTGGTCTGGGTATCGAGACGCGCCGGCTTCATGCGCTGGGCAAACATTGGTTGTCACCCAGCAACCGCGTCTTGCAGGCTTGGTCGCGCGGCGCGCTGATCGTGGCGCTGGTGTATCTCGCCGCTGGCTGGCGCGGCCTGGGTGTGTGGTTTGTCGCCGCGTGTTTTTCCAAATATATCCTTGAAGGACTGAATTTCTTTTCCCATTACGGCTTGATCCGACTGCCCGATGCCAAAGTGACCACGCGCAATACATTTTCGAGCATCAACCCGCTAAGTAATCACTTCACCTTCAATCTGGGGCGGCATGGTTCCCATCACGAGCACGATACGCCCTACTACCTTTTCCACTACAAGGACATGCCCTTAGCGCCCTATGGTTATCTCACGATGACCCTGGTGTCGTGGCTGCCGCCGCTGTTCTGGAAACTCATGATCCCGATGCTGAAGGAGTGGGACGGCAAGTGGGCCACGGCGGAGGAGCTCAAAGTCATTGCCGAGCACAACCGCGCATCGGGTGTCACAGCGCTCAGCCAACACGGGCGCGGGGCACCCTCGCCAGCTTAAAGCGCTTGCCCGCGCCGGCGGCTCGCACGGGCGCGCGGGTTGGTTTGCGCAAATTTATTTTGCGCCGGCGTGCAGGGATCCACGACAAGCCTTCCGACCCGTACGTTGACCGGACAGCTATCGTTGTTTGGTCACGGTAGGTGCCGAGTCGAAAGAAAGTGGGGTCAGATGAAGCTTTTCACTCTGCCTGCAGAAAGCTTCATCTGACCCGAATTCTTAATAGAATCGAATGAATCGGCCCCCTCGATAAGTGAGGTAATAACGTGATTGAAGTTTATGGCGGACAGACGCCCAATGTATTCAAGGTGCTTATTGCTCTCGAAGAACTCGGAATGGCGTATCGGCGAGTTGCCGTCGACATCACCAAGGGAGAGCAATTTTCGCCTGAATTTCTCACCATCAGTCCCAACAATCGGGTACCGGCCATCGTTGATCTTGATCCAGTCGATGGCAAAGAGCCGCTGTCGGTTTTTGAGTCCGGCGCGATTCTCGTTTACCTAACCGAGCGCGACCCGCGTCATAGACTGATGCCTGCGGAACTGCGTACGCGGACTGCGGTGATGGAATGGTTAATGTGGCAAATGGCCGGGCAGGGTCCAATGCTTGGCCAAGCTGGACATTTCCGTAATTACGCGCCGGAAAAAGTGCCGTACGGAATCGCCCGGTATACGAAGGAAGCCCATCGTCTCTACCGCGTTCTTGATACTAGGCTCGTAGGTAACGACTACATCTCAGGTGACTATTCCGTCGCCGACATTGCCTGCTGGCCTTGGATTTTTTTCCGCGAGCAACACGGGGTTGAATTGCAAGATTACTTAAACGTGAAACACTGGTATGAGGCGCTCCATGCGCGACCAGCATACGTTCGCGCGATTGGTGCTGGGCCGGCGCCCAAGCCGCTGACGATCGACGAAGAGGCACGCAAGATACTGTTTCCTGTAGAGAATGATTGACGTCAGAACGCGGTGCTAAGTTCTTACCAGTCCCACGCAATAACGATCAAATTTCTTCGATAGTGCGGAGAAAAATGCCAAGACCATCAAAAATTCTCATCTGACCCCAATTACTGTCTGACCCCAATTACTGGATATGACACCTGAGATGCTGGCAAAAGCGCGGGACAATGCGCAAAAAGGTGGCTACCACAACGTCGAATTCCGCCTCGGTGAAATCGAGAACCTACCGCTGGCGAACACCAGCATGGACGTCATCATCTCCAATTGTGTCATCAATCTATCGCCCGACAAGCCCGCGGTATTCGCCGAGGCGTTTCGTGTGTTGAGAGCGGGTGGGCGGCTGACTGTGTCGGATGTTGTCGCCTCTGCAGCGTTACCCGCAGATCTGCGGCGGGATATGGCGCTTTATACGGGCTGCATGGCTGGCGCGTCTTTGCTTTGCGAAGTGGAAGCCATGCTGCTTGCTGCCGGTTTTGAGCAGGTGCGTGTAGTACCCAAGGATGAGAGCAAGTTATTCATTCGCGATTGGGCACCAGGGACACCCATGACGGACTATGTCGTTTCGGCACACATTGAAGCAATCAAACCGGCAAACCCACCAGCGTATTTACGATGTTTGTTGGCGCCAGGTTATCAATGCCACCATCCCGGGTAATTATGTCGCGTTTGTCGCAGAGGTGACGCCAGTCCGGCGCGCGCGTGGTTTGGCGCGCGCTGGCGACACGGCGCACAGATGGACACCGGTTTCGGGCTCGCGTCACGGGTGATGTTGACGCTTCTGGGTGAGAGGAAATTGAAGGCGGTTGAAACCGAGGCGCGATGGCCCGGCGACTCGGTATAAAAATTGACGAACAATGTCTCCTGGTGGCGCGCCCGGACTGCAATTGCGGTGAGACCCACGCAGGTGTGTGTGACAGGTTCGCTTCTAGCCACTTTCGCCGAGAACCATCGCAACATGTATTAATTGGCGTGCCAACTTAGTCGTCGTGCCCGTGTCCATGACCGCGGCCTTTGCCTTTGTCACCGTGCTTATGTTTTTCCTTGCGTCGTTCGTGGCGCACTTCTCGAAACTCCTCTGGATGTGCTCTGTAGCGCGGCGCGTATTCGTGCTCGTACCAGTCATCTCTAACGAAATAGACCTGCCGCCCGCACGCGTTATATTCGCCGCAATGTTTATGCCAGTTCCTGGTGTAATCAACGGGTACTCGAAGATAGAGCGGTGCCAGGATGATATTCGTAGGCGGCGGCGCGATTAATATCGGCTGGGGAAGTACCAGTTGCGGCACCATGTCGCTGCCGAGATTTATTTGCCCATAAAAACCGGGCTGCCCGATATTGACCGACACTCCGACGTCCACGGCAGATACACAGAAGGATGCCGTGGCGAGTACGGCCGCGAGACCGATGTTTTTCATAATGCCCCTGATACTCAATATGCTATGTGTGAGCTTCGATACGCTACGTGGAAGCCCCTGAAGGCGCCCTGAATCCGAGCTTGTATCACAACCGGTGGCGTTTCGAGAGCGTTCGCGACTGATGGTCTAGCCTGTCGGACTTAGGAAATCGTCGCGAGACGGTGGGAAAGCGAGGACAGATAGGCGCGCATTCGAGGCGAAAGTTCAGGCTATTTAACGACAAGGCGCGCATCATCCTCGCCCACCCCAAGGCCGCGTCTGCGGCGGCCGCGACGAGCCTGGTGCGCCCCAACGCATAACACGGCTAGCGTCTGTGACGAAGCCACTATTAATTGGGGTCAGATGAAAATTTCTTCGATAGTGCGGAGAAAAATGCCAAGACCATCAAAAATTCTCATCTGACCCCAATTACTGCGGCGGCCGTGACGAGCCTGGTGCGCCCCAACGCATAACACGGCTAGCGTCTGTGTCGAAGCCACGGTAAGGTGATCCCCGCCTTATCAGCGAAGCGTGGGCATGACTGCAGCAAGTAGCGAGAGCTCCACCGAGAAGCGCGTCACCTGCTGCGGTTGCGTCCAGCAATGTGGTCTGCGCGTGACCCTGCACGAGGGCCGTATCACCGACATACGCGGCGACGCTGATCATCCGGCCAGCCAGGGTTATGTGTGCCCCAAGGCCACCGACGCCGCAGAGATCCTCTATCATCCGCAACGCGTGCTTCGTCCGCTGAAACGCGTGGGTGCACGGGGCGCGGGTGCCTGGCAGGCGATCTCCTGGCAGCAGGCGATCAGCGAAATCGCGCCACGCATCGCGGCCATTACCGCAGAGCATGGCGCCGAAAGTCTTGCCTACAGCTATGGCACGTTTCGTGGGGGTGACTGGGGCATAGGTGAGCGGTTCCTTAATCGCTTCGGCAGCCCCAACACCTGTGGTCAGGACAAGATCTGCTATGGCACCCTGACGCTCGCTGAAACCCTGACCTATGGTTATGGCCCGACGGTGTTTAGTTGGCCACAGCCCGCGATCACCCGTTGTATCGTGCTTTGGGGCATGCGGCCGATCGCTTCGGCGCCATTGTTGTGGCGCGCGATTTCACGCGCGCATCGCGCCGGCGCGAAGCTCATCGTCATCGACCCGTTGCACACCCAGGAAGCACACCACGCCGATCAATGGCTCGCACCCTTGCCCGGCAGCGATGCGGCACTGGGACTGGCCTTGCTGAAAGTGATCGTGGAACAGGCCTGGCACGATGTCGAATTCGTGCGGGAACAATGCATCGGCTTTGAGGCCCTCTGCACCCATCTCGCCAGCTATGATCTGCCGACGCTCGCCGCGAGCTGCGCTCTTGCGGTCGATGACATCGTGAGCGTGGCGCAGGCCATTGCCTGCCAGGGCCCGACCGTCATCAATGCCGGCAATGGTCTGTGCCAGAGCGGCACGCCGGCCCTGCAGACCGCGCGCGCGATCGCCAATCTCATCGCGCTGACCGGCAATCTCGGCCGCGCTGGTGGCCATGCGCTGGTGGGCCCGCCCCACGACATCCGCGCTAACGGCATGATGCTTGACGTCGACGCCTTGTCCCCTGCGCAACATGCTAAACGTCTGGGTGCCGAACGCTTCCCGTTTTTGGGCGCGGGCTATCACGATGTCGACAGAGCCGTAGCAGCGGCCTGGCATGGTCACCGACATGCCATGAGCTGGATAGCGACCGCCCATGAGCCGACCCTGTGGCGCGCTATCGCCGACGGTGATCCCTATTCAGTCAAGGCGCTGGTCGTGCAGCATCACAACCCGCTCGGCGCCAATCCCAATGCCGCCGCCGCAGCGCGCGCTTTGATGAGCGAGAATCTCGAATTGCTGGTGGTGCAGGACTTGTTTCACACCCCCACTTCAACGCTCGCTGATTATCTGCTTCCCGCTGCGCATTGGCTTGAGAAGCCGTACTTTTCCCTGGGGATCGCCTTCCTCGCACCGGCCGGCGATTTTGTCGCCGCCAATCACGCCGCCTTAGCGCCCGTGCATGAATGTCATTCGGACTACGACCTGTGCGCGATCTCGCCCATCATCTCGGTCAAGGTGAGGCTTGGCCCGACAGCGCCGAAGATTTCTACTCACAATGCCTCGCACCGGCGGCCTTGGATTTTGAGACGGTCGCCGCACGCGGTATGTTGCTCGGCGCCGATGCGCGCCATCCCGATCATGCCGAGGTCGCACTACCGAGTTGTTATGGTACGGCAAGCGGCAAGGTCGAGCTTGCCTCTACTCTGCTCGCGAATTGGGGCCAGGACAGCTTGCCGCGCGCGACGCAACCGGCTTTGTTCGAACACATCGACGAATTTCCCCTCATCCTGACCAGCGGCGGACGCGTGCTTGAAGGCTTTCACGAAAATGCCCAGCACAGCGCGCGCTTTCGTCGTACACGTCCACATCCGGTGGCACTCATACATCCACGCACGGCGGCACAGGCCGGCATTGTTGAAGGTGCATGGTTCGAGATCAGCACCGCCCTGGGCAGCGTGCGTCATGTCGCGCACTGCTCGGACAAGGTCAGTGTGCAAGTCGTGCAAGCTGATCGCTGGTGGTATCCGGAAGGCACGCAGGACAGCGCCGACCCCTTCGGTCTGTGGGCGACCAATATCAATGTCTGCACCGCTGACGATGACGCCAACGTCGATCCGGTAATGGGCGCATGGCTGCTGCGCGGTCTACCGTGTCGTGTGACGGCTATTCAGGCGCAAACAGATTTCCCTCCGGCATGACGCGCGCCGCAACGTTCGGAACTGTTCGGAAGGGTAAATGGCTGGGGGACTA
>JAYUQF010000585.1:0-2578 GCA_043756885.1 Pseudomonadota bacterium | reverse complement strand
GCTCAGTTGTTTGTGCAGTTCGTCGCGTTTGGCGGCGTGGTCTTTGAGCACGCTGGCCTGCGCTGCAGGCGCCATGGCCTGCAGCTCGCGCGGCAGCTCGTGGCTGCGTATGTCTTCCAAACGCACCCGGCCGCTGCTTATTTCACTGACCAGTTCTTTGTCGCCAAATAGGTTGGCGGCGCCACTTTCCGACGCATTAAACGTTGCACGCCGGGCTTTGATCGCCGCCGAGGCCTTTTTTTCCATCTTGCTGGTCGCTGCGGTTTTGGCGCGCTTGGTGGCGAGTTCCGCTTCACTGCCGTAATACAGCCGCGTGCCATCCAGGGCAGCGGACAGTCGCGCCATTTTTTCGTCGAAGGGTGTGCTGATCGCAACCGCGCTGCCGTTTTGTTCGACGTGTAAAAAATCACCCGCGCCGAGCGCCGCGATAGTGCGCCATGGCTGCTCGGTTGCGCCATCACTGCCACACTGGATAGTGTTGACAACAATACCGCGCTGCTTGGCCAGGGCCAGCGTGATGGGATATTTTTTATCGTCCTGGTAATCCATGTGGGGCGGCGCGTCACCCACCAGGAATACCACTTTGTAGGTGGACGCCTGGTTGTTCCAGTCCATGCGCTCAATAGCGTCCTGCAAACCCTGGTTGACCGCTTCCGGGCCATCACCACCACCGCCGGCTTTGAAGTCCATGAGATGGGCATACATGGAATCAAGATCAGTGGTGAGATCAAACACCCGCGTAACGTATTCATCACCGCGGTCGCGATAAGCAACCAGGCCAACACGGATCTCGGGCGCCGGCTGGGCACGGGCCATGGTGGTGGCGATGGACCAGATCTTTTCTTTAGCCGCCTCGATGAGGCCGCCCATGCTGCCGGTGGTATCGAGCACAAAAACCAGATCAACCCGCGGCCGCTGCTGCTTGGCGGGCGGCGCGGTTGGGTTTGCAAGCAACTGGGCCGGCAGCGTTACCGCTGCAGTGTGCACAGTGGGATACAGCGTTACCGCGCCGATGGTAAGGGCCGCGAGACCTAAGCCGAGTAGTTGGTGTTTCATGATGTTTTCCTTACGTAGATGATGGGTCGGGGGTGCCGCTTAACGCGGCGATGAAAGCGCGTGCAACGCTTGCTCAGCGGCGCGTGCTGCGTGCGCAAAACGTGTGTTGTTGTCGTCGACTTCTGTGCCGGCGCACGCTGGGTTGCCCAAGCGTGCTGGCAATAACACGCAGGCGGCCTGTACCAGCAGCAGGCACCACAGGCTGATAAATACGCTGCCGGTTTCGAGCAACGCCCACGCCGCAGCCGCCAAGGACAGCGCGCACAGGCCGAGGTCAGCCAGTGCACTGAACACACTGCGATGGAATAACAACCCACGGATCAGCCAAATCAAGACCAGATGCGCGATGACCATGACCAGCAATGACGGGCTGAACAAAACGATGGCGAGCGCTGCCAGCAACCATGCCGCCAACAGCGAAACACGGCCGCTGCGTAAGCGGCTGCGCATGATCAGAAACAGCACATACACAAACGCCAGCACCGTGCATAACGCCCGTGACAACAGCACACCGCTGCACAACGGCGCCAGCATGGTTGCAGTCATACTGCCGATCACACTCAGCACCAGCGCGAAGACCAGCGCGTCGATGAAACTCAAACGCTTCATGCGGGAACCCTCCGTTGTTTTTCGCGCAACAGTGCGACCTCGATCTCGGCCTCGCTGACGGTCTTGGGTGGCGCCCAGGTAGTGCAGAGGTGTTCGTCCGACGCGTGGCCCGTGCCGCCGATGAGCGCCGCCTGCGCGCGCAAGGTGTCGAGACGCTGGCGATGTTCAAGCGCACGGCTCGCGATCAGCGTTTGGCGCTCGTGCAGGTCTTGTTGTCGTTTTAGCAGCGCGGATGTGTGGCTGGCCGCTTCCAGCTTGCGTCGCACCAGGCCACGCGCCAGTTCGTCCTTGCCGGCATCCAGACACAGGCTCAGCTCGTCGTCGAGCTGGGTAGTGCGCGATGCAGATCCGTTCAGGGCCTGGACGAGGCGCGTTTCTTCAGCGCCCAGTTGCCCCTGTTCGGCGTCTTCGCCGGCCAGTATTTCTTCCATCTCGCGCACTGCCTGTTTGAGCAGCGCGGCGGGTTCTTCGAGCCCATCGAGCACGGCATTCAGATCGGCACGGAACAAGCGTCCGAGTCGGGTAAACAGCGTCATGGTCTTTCTCCGCAGTGGTGTGGCAGGCACTGTAGGCGTAGCACCACCGCGCTAGCAGGCCCGCTTTGGTAAAAGCGTGGCGGTGATGTTTACAGGGTCTTTACAAAGCGAGCCGGCAGATCTTGTTATGCTCGGCCGCCAGCCAATACACCCCAGCGCCCACTGAGATCCCTGTCACCATGACGCCCAAACCGCGCATCCTGATCGTTGAAGACGAGCCCGCCATCCGCGCCGGCCTCATCGACGTGTTTACCTATCACGGCTTTCATATCGAGAGCGCGCTTGATGGCGACGACGGCTGGCACAAGGCCCAACGTGGGCCCCATGATTTGATCCTGCTCGATGTGATGCTGCCGGGCCTGGATGGCTTTGAGATC
>JAYUQF010000584.1:0-2584 GCA_043756885.1 Pseudomonadota bacterium | reverse complement strand
CGCAGGCAGTGCAGCTTGTAGTTCGCGCTGATAGGTCCGAGATCGGCAGAGCATTTACCGCAGGCCCAGAAGCTGCCTTGCGCATCGCGTTTGGCATCAAGACAGCTACTGGCCTGGAACAGCAGTTCACCGTTGCGTGATTTACCGGCCCCTCCGTTCAAACGGCTGTGGCGAATACGGGCGCGTTCGCTTGCCGTGGCAGCAACGTCGACGAGGCCCTGTTCGTTGACGATGGCGCCATATAACGAACGTGCTGCAGCGGGTGTGACAGCATAATCTTCGATGTCCTTTTCAATGTCGGCGGGCACGCGATCGAAGGGGTCGCCAAAACCGCCACCGCCGGTCCAACGCACGGCGTACACATCGGCCGCATTCTGTTGAAAGTTTTCCTGACGCAGCTGCAGCACCTCCTCGCGCCCACTGATCTCGGAGGTATCACCCGGCATGGTGCTGGTCTTGATACTCGTAAAAATATTGGTGTCGCGCAAAAACGTATAGGCGTTGGTGCTGGATGGATAACCGCCCATCATGCCCGTTGAAGTAGGTGTGGCATTGCCTGACGACAGGGTGTCTTGAGTAATGAAGTCGGTATTGTGCGGAATGAAACACGATTCCGCCGACAGTCCACCCCGATACTGGCCCGCGCCGCCGGAGTCTGGCAGCTCTTTGCGATATAGAAATAACACCGGAAAGCTCTGCTCGGTGTGTTCGATATTGGGCAACTGGCAGATGGGTGTGCGTGCCTGCCCCCCGGTGTTGATACCGTCGGCCATCGAAAACGCACCTATCGCACCACCAATAGGATCAACCAGCAGATAGCCATAACGTTCGCCCCATTGGTCGATGCCCCGGAACAGGGTTGCCGGCCATTGACTGGTGCCACCGATGCACATGATGTCACGGCGCAGTTCTGCATCGGGATAGATCATCTTGGAGATCACGTTGTAAGCCGGGTAGAGCGAGATCTCCATCGACTGGATGGGTGCGGTGGAGACCGACGCCGGAAAATTGGCGCAGTTCAAGGTGCCCGGTGTCGGGTCGAAATTGATATGGCGCAGCGCGCCGCCACAGGCGAAGTACTGGTCCCAGCACAACAGTTCGTTAATGGCCACCATGATCGAACCGCGCCAGCCCGAGTAAGTGGCATTCATCGCGCCTTCCTGCGGTGCTGAGCCGTCGTTGTAGAAGGTCAGTTTGTTGCCTTCTTTCTTCATGCCCAATATCACGCGATGGGTGCGTCGATCACCGGGCCGGCACGCTTCGATATAAGTACGGTCATACCATTCGCCATCGGGTAGACGCGCCATCTTGTCGAGATAGGACTTCTCGGAATTATCGATCACCCGTTTCATCACGCCCTTGACCGTTTTTGCACCGTAACGCTTGATCAATTCCAACACCCGTTCACGGGCGGTAGTATTGCCAGCCACCTGCGCGCGGAAATCCAACGCCACCAGCTGCGGTTTGCGCGAGGCACGTAAATAAACCGCCTCAATGTCGCGACGGATTTCGTAGTTCTCAATGATCTTTAGCGGCGGCAACATGATGCCTTCTTCGTAAACCGACTCCGCCGACGGGCAGAAGCTGCCGGGGGTGATACCGCCGATGTCGTACTGGTGCAGGCAATTGGTCACCCAACAGAACAATTCGCCCTCCCAGAACACTGGGCATAACAGCATCACGTCCTGTTGATGGGCCGCTCCTACCCAGGGGTCGTTGGCAATAAACATATCGCCTTCGTTGATGCCCGGATTATCCGAACGGAACTCCATGGTCCACTTGACCTGGGTATCCGTCACGCCGGACATGTATTGCATATAGGGCCCGAAATACACGAACTCGGCATCCTCGGTCAGAATCGAAGGGTTCAAATCGAGGGCGTACATCGCCACCGGTGAGCCCGACAGGCGCTGGATCGTGGCACCGTGTTCTTCGTTGATCTGCCACAGGTTGTGACGGATAACTTCGTAGGTCACCGGATCAACATTTTCCTCCCAGTGTTGATGCAATTTCAGCTTGGGTGAGATGCGTAATACTTTTGGTGGGACATAGGGGTTTTCAACGCCGTTAAAATCGACATCGGTCATTTCGCTGATGCGTGGCATGGCTGTTCCCCTTAAACCCAATTGGGATCGATTAAAAAGTTGCCCAGCGCATCGACTGCAATACGCTGGTTCGGATGTACAACCATGGACGTCGTCGCGGTCTCAACCACACAGGGGCCGACGATGGCGTTGCCGGGCTTTAATTTGTAACCGTTGAAGATCGGCGTCGGCGCAAGCTTCTTCCATTCCGCCCAGTAAATATCGCGGTTACCGGTTTGTGCGTCAGCGCTTATGACTGCGGTCATTTCTTTGGCCGCGATCAACTTGGGTTTCATCGAAACAGCCGATGCGCGACAGCGGAATGTCACCATCTCCAGACGGGCACCATGCAGCGCGGCGCCATGCCCATACAATCGCTCATAACGCGCGACAAACCGATCTCGCAAACCTTCCAAGCCGGCCTGGTCGAGCGGGCTGCCATCCAGATCCACTTCCACTTCGTTGATTTGGCCACGGTGGCGCATGTCGATAGAAAAACG
>JAYUQF010000583.1:0-2586 GCA_043756885.1 Pseudomonadota bacterium | reverse complement strand
CGATCCCATCGTATTGCTGGCGGGTTTGCGCCGCAGGGCGCAGTCACGAACTCAAGTCAGGCGAGAGACGGTCAGATCGGGCTTAGGACCTGTCCAATCAAAGTTTCGACACGCTAGGCGGGTATCGGATGATCCACTCTGCAAAATCAGTCCGCCTGCTTGGCGGCGTCTTCGCTGCCCTCCTGTTGGATGCGCTGGTAAATCTCTTCGCGGTGCACCGAAACGTCCTTCGGCGCGTCAACGCCGATGCGAACCTGGTTGCCCTTGATACCCAGCACAGTGACAGTCACGTTGTCACCAATCATTAAAGACTCACCAACCCGTCTGGTTAGTATCAGCATACCGTTTCTCCATATACCGAGTGCCACTCCTGCGAAACTCACGGTTGTTTAACGAGCACTGCCTACGCCGGAGGCTTCCAGCTTCGACAACTATCTTCCCCTGATGATTCAATAATATCGTTTGAGACCATTGCTTAACAGGGAAAAATTCTGCGGCGAGCGCAACAAATCCCATCACCTCAATCAGGCGCGAGTAATTTGCGGGGCTTTTTCCAGACCAAACTCTGCGTGCAGAATCCGCACGCCAAGTTCAGAGTACTTTTCATCGACCACCACAGAAATTTTTATTTCGGAGGTCGAAATCATGCGAATGTTGATGCCGTCGTCGGCAAGGGCCTTGAACATGCGGCTGGCGATACCGGCATGGGACCGCATACCAACACCGACGATGGAAATTTTTACGATCTTGCGGTCGCCGCGCACGCCGCTCGCGCCCATGTCGTTGGCGACACGCTCGAGGATCTCGACTGTACGCTCATAGTCGTTGCGGTTGACAGTGAAGGTGAAGTCCGTTGTGCCGTCGGCACCGGTGTTTTGCACAATCATGTCTACTTCAATATTCGCGGCCGCCACCGGGCCAAGAATGCCGCTTGCGACACCGGGCCGATCGGGGACGCCGGCGACCGTGACCTGGGCTTCGTCACGATTGAGCGTGACGCCCGAAATGAGTGCTTGCTCCATGATGTTTTCCTCAGTCGTGATCAATGTCCCCGTACCTTCTTCGAACGACGACAAAACGCGCAGATTGACCTGATACTTGCTCGCGAACTCCACCGACCGGATCTGCAGCACCTTAGCGCCGAGACTGGCCATTTCCAGCATTTCTTCGTAGGTGATGCGATCCAGACGGCGCGCTTCCGGCACGATGCGAGGGTCGGTGGTGTAAACACCATCAACATCGGTATAGATCTGGCACTCGTGCGCATTGAGCGCCGCCGCCAACGCGACAGCGGTAGTGTCGGAACCTCCACGGCCAAGGGTGGTGATATTGCCTTGCTCATCGATACCCTGAAAGCCTGCAACCACTGCTACGCGGCCAGCGTCGAGATCAGCCCGTACGCGATGTTCATCGATTGCTTCAATGCGCGCTTTGTTGAACGCGCTGTCGGTGAGGATCCTGACCTGGGCACCGGTATAAGACACTGCGGGCACACCGTGTTTGTTTAGTGCCATGCATAACAAGGCAATGGTGACCTGCTCGCCGGTGGACAACAGCACATCGAGTTCACGGCCGGTAATGCGCGGGTCGATGGCCTTGGCCAAGCCCAGTAATCGGTCCGTTTCGCCGGACATTGCCGATACCACGACCACCACCTGGTTACCGGCGCGCTGCGTGCGCGCCACACGTTCGGCCACGGCTTCGATGCGTTTAACATCACCGACCGAGGTTCCGCCGAATTTCTGAACGATGGTACTCATGCTGGTTCCATGCTGGATCTACGCCAACAGCCGTACGTATGCGCCGAGCTCCGAGGAGATCCGCTGCTGCGAGAGCTCAGGGATTGTGCGCCGCTCGCTCTGTGACCCAGGGGACCACGGAGCGCATGGCTTCTTCGAGCCGACTGGGTTCGGTGCCGCCTGCTTGGGCCAGATCGGGGCGTCCGCCGCCCTTACCTCCCACTTGACGAGCGACATGATTGATGAGGTCGCCCGCGTGTACTGTCGCGGTCATGGTTTTGGTGACACCCGCGATAAGTCGCACTTTATCATCCTCAATGGTGGCCAACACGACCACGGCGCGCTCGAAACGATCTTTTAAACTGTCGCAGGTTGCACGCAGGGCGTTCATGTCGGCGCCCTCTATGATTTCGACTATCAGCTTGGCACCACCGATGTCGTGTGCACTCGCTGCGATGTCGCGACCCGAGGCGCCTGCCAATTTGGCTTTTAATTCCTGGATTTCTTTTTCCAGGGCGCGGCTGCGCTCAATTACCTGCCTGAGCTTGGGCTCAATTTCGCCGGCATTGGCCCGCACCAATCCCGCGATGCGCTCGAGACTGGCCTGCCCCTCAAGCGTGTAGTTGACAGCGTTATCGCCCGTCACGGCCTCGATGCGTCGCACACCCGAGGCTACACCTGATTCGCTGACTATCTTAAATGCGCCGATGTCGCCGGTGCGGGCGACGTGGGTGCCGCCACACAGTTCCACGGAGAATTCGCCCATGCGTAACACCCGCACCTCGTCGCCATATTTTTCGCCGAACAGCGCCATCGCACCGCTGGTAATCGCTTGTTTGTAAGGCAT
>JAYUQF010000582.1:0-6833 GCA_043756885.1 Pseudomonadota bacterium | reverse complement strand
ACTCATGTTTTCGACAATACCGAGCACCGGCACGTTGACCTTCTCAAACATCTTGAGCGCCTTACGGGCGTCGAGCAGGGCGATGTCCTGGGGCGTGGTCACGATCACGGCGCCAGAGACCGGTATTTTCTGGCATAGCGTAAGTTGAATATCGCCGGTGCCGGGTGGCAGGTCGATGACCAAGTAATCTAGATCGTGCCAGTTGGTATCGGACAGCAGTTGTTCCAGCGCGCCGGTGACCATCGGGCCGCGCCAGATCATGGGCGTGTCTTCTTCAATCAGGTTACCGATCGAAATCGTCTGCAGGCCATAACTGACCCGCGGCTCCATGGATTTGCCATCGCGGCTCTCAGGTCGGCCACCACTGGCCAGCATGCGGGTCTGGCTGGGGCCATAAATGTCGGCATCGAGTACGCCGACCTTACCGCCTTCCTGTTGAAGCGCGAGGGCGAGATTGGCGGCGGTGGTCGATTTGCCTACGCCGCCCTTGCCGGAGGCGATAGCGATAATGTTGCGGATCTGCGGTAGCGGTTTGGTGCCTTTTTGCACTTCACGCGCGACGATTTTTGCGCCGATCTCGAAGCTTGCTACGAGCCCCTGCGCTTGCAGCACCTGCTGCAGACGGGATTCGAGTTCAGCGCCATAACGCGCGACCGGGAAGCCAAGTTCAATCTTGACGCGCGGTGGTGTGCTCGCCGTATCAATGCCGAGCAGCGCCCCGGCGGTGATCAGATCCTGGCCGAGATAGGGGTCGATGTCGGCGCCGAGTGCGGCGCGAATGTTTTCTTCTGTGTTGTTCATAGCGCTGAATCTGCTGGAGGGCCGCATTCTACACCAATGGCCGCATCGGCCGTCGCTGCCTATAATTCGAAGACTTATTCCCTGCGAATTGAGAGGCTATGACCGCCACACGCCAGATCCTGGTTACCAGTGCACTGCCCTACGCAAACGGTCCGATCCATATCGGACATCTCGTTGAATACATCCAGACCGACATCTGGGTGCGGTTTCAAAAGCTGCGCGGTCACGAATGTCATTATGTCTGCGCCGATGACGCCCACGGTACGCCGATCATGTTACGCGCCGAGCAGGAGGGTGTTACGCCGGAGCAACTGATCGCGCGCATGGGCGCTGCGCACCAGCGCGATTTCGCGGATTTTGCCATCGCGTTTGATAACTACTATTCGACCCATTCGCCTGAGAATCGGGCCATAGCCGAGACCATTTACGGCCGCTTGCGCGATGGCGGATACATCGTCAAGCGCACCATTCGTCAGGCCTTCGACCCGGTCAAACAGATGTTTCTGCCGGATCGTTTTATCCGGGGCACCTGCCCGCGCTGTCGCGCTGCGGATCAATATGGCGATTGTTGTGAAGTTTGTGGCGCGACCTACGCACCGACCGATCTGATCGACGCGGTGTCGGCTTTGTCTGGCGCAACACCAGAGCTCAAAGACTCGGAACATCTATTTTTCCGCCTCGGCGCCTTTGAAGATGTCCTGCGGCAGTGGCTGCACGACAACGCCCTGCACAGTGGCATCGTGAACAAGCTCCATGAATGGTTTGAAGCAGGTCTGCAGGACTGGGACATTTCACGCGACGCGCCTTATTTCGGTTTTGAGATCCCCGACCAGCCCGGCAAATATTTTTATGTCTGGCTGGACGCGCCGATCGGCTACTTCGCGAGCTTCAAAAATCTGTGTGCGCGCACCGGACTGGATTTTGATCACTTTGTCAGGCCCGACAGCCCTGCCGAGCTCTATCACTTCATCGGCAAAGACATTATGTATTTCCATACGTTGTTCTGGCCGGCGATGTTGCGTGGCGCTGGTTTTCGCCTGCCCAGCAACGTATTCGTGCATGGCTTCTTGACTGTCGACGGCCTCAAGATGTCGAAGTCGCGTGGCACTTTCATTACCGCGCGCACGTACCTTGACCACCTCAATCCAGAATACCTGCGCTACTACTTCGCTGCCAAACTCGGTGCTGCTATCGAGGACATCGATCTGAATCTGGAAGATTTCGAACTGAGAGTCAATGCCGACCTGGTTGGCAAAATAGTTAACATCGCGAGCCGCTGTGCCGGCTTCATTACCAAACGTTTTGATGGCCTGCTCGCTTCAGACCTCGACGACAGCGCCTTGATCGCGCACTTGCAGGGCGCCGCCGAAGCGCTTGCGGCCAATTACGAGGCACGGGAATTCAGCCGCGCGATGCGCGACATCATGGCGCTCGCAGATCGTGCCAATCAGTACATCGACCGGCGCGCACCGTGGATCATCGCCAAGGACGAAAGCCGCGACAGCGAACTTCAAGCAGTATGCAGTATGGGTATCTTCCTGTTTCGAATTCTGCTGATCTATCTCAAGCCGGTATTGCCAGGCACGGCGAGCCGCGCCGAGGTGTTCCTCGGTGGCGGCGAATTGCTGTGGCGCGACGCCCAGCACGTGCCGCTCGGCGCACGCATCAATAAATTTGAGCCGCTTATGCAGCGGGTCGAACGGGAGAAAATAAAACTCATGGTAGATGCCAGTAAAGAAAGCCAGTCGATCACACCCGTCGCTGCGCCGTTGATTACCCCAGTAGTGGCGGCCGATGCGGGCGTAGCGCCGACCGCCAGCGCCCAGATCAGCATTGAAGACTTTGCCAAGATTGATCTGCGTGTGGCCAGAATCGTTGATGCCAAAGCGGTCGAGGGTGCTGACAAGCTCGTGCAGTTGACCCTCGACATTGGCACCGAGCAGCGCAACGTGTTTGCCGGCATCAAGGCCGCCTATGGACCAGAAGCACTGATCGGCCGTCAGGTGGTGATGGTGGCCAATCTGGCACCGCGCAAGATGCGCTTTGGCGTATCCGAAGGCATGGTGCTGGCGGCCGGGCCGGGCGGCGCGGATATTTTTCTGCTTAACGTCGACACCGGCGCCGAGCCTGGCCAGCGCGTGAAGTAGTGCGCCTGACCACTGTGTCTGGGCCACAGACCACGCCGACGCTGGCGCTGATCGCAGCAGTGGATGTGTTGCTGCCCCAGACCCAGTGTCAGCGCTGTGGTTACGGTGGCTGCCGCCCCTATGCCGAAGCGCTGGTGAACGAGCAGGTCTCCCCGGCTTTGTGTCCCCCTGGCGGAGAAACCACGCGCCTGGCGCTCGCCGCACTCCTGGGTCGTGATGATGTGGCCGGTCCGCTGAGTGACGACGTTTTGTGTGTGGCCGTCATTCGTGAGCTCGATTGCATCGGATGCACTAAATGTCTGGAGGTGTGCCCGGTGGACGCGATCATCGGTGCAACGGGCCGCATGCATACCGTGTTTGCCACTTGGTGTACGGGTTGCGCGCTGTGCGTGCCAGTGTGTCCGACCGATTGCATAACGATGCCGGCAAGCAAGCAGTCCGCACCATCAATCAGCGACAATCTGGCGCGGTATCAGCGCCGCAGCGCACGCCTTAACGAGCGCCACACCGTGCGGCCAGCACCGCAGCTCGTCGCCTTTGAATCTACCGATGAGCGTTTGCAGGCGACCATACAGGCCGCCGTGGCACGCAAGCGCGACGGTGAGCGCAACGCGCCTTGAAAAAAGCCAATAAGGCGGAATTTTTCCGGCGTCTGGCGCTACGGGATCCGGCACCCACCACCGAGCTGAACTACGCCTCAACTTTTCAGTTGCTGGTCGCCGTGATTCTTTCGGCACAAGCAACCGACGTCAGTGTCAATAAAGCCACCGCCACGCTTTACCAGGTGGCGCCCGACGCGAGCGCGATGTTGGCGTTGGGAGTCGCTGGTTTGAAGACCCACATTCGCAATATCGGATTGTTCAATACCAAGGCAGAAAACGTCATCAAAACCTGCCGCATGCTGTTGGACAATCATGGCGGCGAAGTGCCGCGCGAACGGTGCGCTCTGGAAGCGCTGCCCGGGGTCGGGCGTAAAACGGCCAACGTGGTATTGAACACCGCTTATGGTGAGCCGACCATCGCCGTTGATACGCATATCTTCCGCGTCGGCAATCGCACCCGACTGGCGCCGGGTAAAACACCGCTGGCCGTCGAACAAGCGCTATTGCGGGCGGTGCCTCGCGAATTCCAGCTGCACGCTCATCATTGGCTGATCTTGCATGGTCGTTATGTATGCACGGCGCGTTATCCCCATTGTGGTCAATGCGTGGTTGCGGATTTATGCCAGTGGCGCGACAAACATGTCTACCTCTGCGATTGATTCGCCTCGGGCTGGCTTGCGCTGTTAGAGTGCTTGATATGTTCGTTGATTCTCGTGACCAGTCCCGGCAGTTCTTTTTCACGGTATGGGAAAAACTATCCCGCAACGAGGCACTGTCGCCGCTCGAGGCCCTGATCGCAGGGGTGATCCGTGAGCACCCGCAGTACCACCGCGTGTTGGGCCTTGGCGAGCGCGCAGTGGAACGGGATTTTGGTGGCGGCGAGGCCAACCCGTTCCTCCATATGGGGCTGCATGTGGCCCTCATCGAGCAACTACAAAGCGACAGGCCGGTGGGGATAGTGGCGGTTTATCGTCAGTTGCTCGCGCAAGACGGTCACGATGTGCACGGGCTTGAGCATCGCTTGTTGGAGATCCTGTCGGCAGTGTTATGGGCCGCCAACCAGCGTGGCGCCATGCCCGATGAGAAGGACTACCTGGCGCGGGTGCGGTCGTTACTGCGATGACCCAGGCCACGCCCGCCGTATTGCGCGGTCTGCCGGATAATACAGCTGGTTTTCTCGCCGACCTCACCCAGGATTTTGCCAGCTCACTGGATATCGGCGAGACCCTCAAACACGCGGTCGATCGTTTCATGATCTATCTCGATGCCGAGGCCGCTTCGATTTTTTTGCTTGAAGAAGATGGCGGCGCGGTAATCTGCCGCGAATGTGCTGGGCCCGTCGATATTCGCGGGCTGCGCCTTGCGCCGGGACAAGGTATCGTCGGGCAAACCATCGCGCGCAACGTCGCCAATATCGTGCGCGATGTCACATCTGATCCGGGCTTTGCCGCCAAGGTCGATGCAGATACCGGATTTGCGACCCGTTCAATCCTGTGTGTGCCATTCACTGTTCGAGGCCGCTGTCTGGGCGCGCTGGAGCTGCTGAATAAACGTGGTGGCGACGGTTTGTTTGAATCCAACGACCTGCAGCTTGCGACCATCGTCGCCGCCGCCGCTGCGCTCGCGATCCATAACGCGCGCATGGCGAGCGCGCTGATCGAGCAGGAGCGGGTGCGCAGGGAGCTTGAATTGGCGCGTCATATTCAGGAAAGCCTGTTGCCGGAGCGCCAGGGTCGCCAATTCCCAGTCCACGGCGTCAATATCTCGGCGCGAGAAGTGTCCGGGGACTTTTACGACTTCATGCCGCTGGCCGACGGGCGCATCTATTTCGCGTTGGCCGATGTTGCAGGCAAGGGCTTAAACGCTGCGCTACTGATGGCTAAAACCACCGGCCTGCTGCGTTGTCTGGCCAAAAGTGCCCGTGACGTGAGCGCGCTTCTGCACCAGGTGAACGAAGAGATCTGCGAAAAAGCGACTCTCGGCATGTTTGTAACCCTGGTGGCTGGCTATCTCGACCCGCGCAATGGCCAACTGGAACTTGCCAATGCCGGGCACCACCCCGCGCTGTTGCGCCGAGCGGATGGTCGTTTCATGGAATTTCCCGCACAAGCGCCACCCTTGGGGGTGCTGGCGCAGATGCACTTCCCGGCCGAACAGATCGATTTGGAAGGTGGTGTGCTCTATCTGTACAGCGACGGTATCAGCGAAAGCGCGCGCGGCGCGGGTGGTCAATTAGGCACGCACGGCCTCACACACTTGATCGACACGGCGAGCGCCGTAGCGGCTGACAAACGCCTGGGTGACATCGTCGCAGCGTGGCGCGCAGCAGGCTTTCAAGCCCACGACGACATTACACTCATGCTGATTGAGATCCCGCCCCTGCAAGCAGGCGCGGTGGCTGGTCTGCCGGCCTTGTTTTTCCGCGCCGACGCCACTGAGCTCAAGCGAGTAAGAGCATACGTAGCACAAGCGACACGGCAGTGCGGGTTAGCTGACAAGCTCGTCAACGATTTGGTGATCGCGGTGAACGAGGCGTGCATGAACATTATCGAACACGCCTACAAAGGTGATAGCTCGGGTGAAATCGTGCTGGAGATCCATAATAATCAAGGCGAGATCGAGTTCGTGTTGACCGATTTTGCGCCGCCGATAGATATCGATGCGATCCGCGCGCGCGACCTTGCGCAACTGCGTCCCGGTGGTCTGGGCACACATTTTATGGCTGAACTCATGGACAGCTGCGTTTATGCCCACACGAGCGGTCGCCCGGGCAATGTCCTGCGTATGCGCAAACGACTGGACGTCTGAACCGCAGCCGACAAGTGTGCACGACGGTGCGCGCATTCATTCCAATCGACCCAACAAGGACGCCTGAGCGATGACCTATACAGTTCAGCAGGAGAGTGGCTACGACATCGTGCGCTTGACCGGCGACATCGATTTGTCCTGCTCACCGCAGGCGCGCAAGACCATCCTGACCAGCTTAAGCCTCGGCCATCACACCTTGGTCGACCTCAGTGCTGTGTCGTATATCGACAGTTCAGGCGTGGCAAGTCTGGTTGAGGGTTTTCAATCCGCCCGCAAGCAGACGTTACGGTTTGGACTCATTGGTGTCAGCGAAGCCGCCATGAGTGTGCTGGAGCTGGCGCGCCTCGACAAAGTATTCCCCATCCACGTTGATCTTGCCGCGCGCCTCAAGGCCGATGGCTGAGGCCAGAGCGCCACTGCTGGCAGTCGCGCTTGAGCGCGTCGGTCGGCTTTGTGTCGAAGTGCTTGAGGAGTT
>JAYUQF010000581.1:0-6834 GCA_043756885.1 Pseudomonadota bacterium | reverse complement strand
CTCGACCGCTTAAAGCTATTGACGGACACCTTTGCCATCGATCTTTGCGCGTATGCGCTGATGAGCAATCACTATCACCTGGTGGTGCATATCGATGTTGAACGCGCTCGGGAATGGAGTGAGCGCGAAATTGTAAAGCGTTGGTGCCGGCTCTTTTCGGGGCCGGCTTATGCGCAGCGTTACCTCGTGGGCGGCGAGCTCACGGACTGGGAGCAGGTGTTGCTCAAGCGCGATCTGCAACGCTGGTCGGCGCGGTTGAGTGACTTGAGCTGGTTCATGCGCTGTTTGAATGAATGGCTGGCCCGAGCTGCCAATCTCGAAGATGGCTGTACGGGCCGCTTCTGGGAAGGACGATTCAAATCGCAAGCTCTGCTCGATGAAACGGCCTTACTCACGGTTATGGTGTACGTAGATTTGAATCCGATCCGCGCAGGGGTTGCGGCAACGGTGTCGGAGTCCGACTTCACTTCCATCCAGCAGCGATTGTTTGAGATCGCGCGTAGCGTTGGTGCCCATGGCGCCGTAAACGAGGGTGTTATCCCGCCTTTGGTACCGTTTGTCGGCGCCGAGCGCGCTGATAAACGCGCTGAGTTGCCATTTAACCTCCAAGATTATTTGGACTTGGTCGATACCAGCGGCCGCATTGCCCGTGCCGATAAGCGTGGGGCAATTTCCGGTGAGAGACCGCGCCTACTACAGACACTCGGCATTGCACCCGACGCGTGGTTCGGGACGGTGACGCACATGCAATCACGCTTTGAGTTATTCGTTGGCGCGCCGCATCGACTACAGCACATCGCGCAGCAGCGCGGTTGGCGTTGGGTGCGTGGACTATCGGCCGCGCGGCGACTGTATGCGCGAGCGAACTGCTGAGTTAGGTAACAACTCACGGTAGAGGTTGACCGATAGATCCCGGCACCGGCGCCCGTTCATACCTACTCAGGATTAAAACTATTGCGTGCAGCTCCACGCAATTCGGGACCCGCACGCTCACAAATTAAGCTACGGAACACGCATTTGTGTGCCAGATGATGCAGAGGTGTTCCGGAATTAGTTCTTTTAAAATCTAATGGCTGTCCTGGAAATCCCTACGCTGCTGCTCGTGCTCTCCCCCGTACGGTCCATACGTGTAGTGCTCGCAGACTATCCCATTGTTACCGGTTAAGGCGACGACCGAACCGCCGGCTGCTCGTCGCTGGCGGCGAACACTCATACGCCGGCACCGTGATGCATTGGTTCGTCACCTGCCCAGTCTTGTTGCAGTACAGACTGAACTGTCGCGCTTCCTCGTTTACGGTGTTCGTGAACTTGGCCAAATCCCCACTCAAGGTGCGCGAGCCAAGCGAGTAGCGCCGAGGTATCAATCCGTCGCGCGCAAGAGATTGTTCAACGACATTTCCCCGTTGGTGGTCCTTCCCGAGCCGATGAGAACAATGACAACAACTTCTCGAAATGCCAACGGTCAAGTTGAGTGGAATTTGTGGCACTCCAGCCGGAGATATGGCCGCAAATCTCGCTGCGACGTCACTCTTGAAATCGATGGCTGTCCTGGTTTCCGGTTTCCGCCTTGCTCGAACTCGTCCCCGGCGGCCCTCGCTATCGGTGGAAAAGGAGTGGTTATTGTCCCCATCCGTTTAACCCTGAGCCCGGCACCCTCCTAGCACCCGGTGTTACTGTGGCCGATAAACGCCGGCTCTGAATTTGTACGCCCAGGTCACTAGCCCATCAGCACCACCGCAGATATCGTTGTAATCAAAACTGTCACCACCAGAACGATTGCCGTTGGTACTCGCAGACGCCGGCAGAGTGTCCCACAGCGCCTGGAATCGAGCCGCCTGCCAGCCACCCGGCGGCGGCGTAGTGCCAGTCTTGCCACACAGTAAATGATCCGCGATGGTCCAGTCCCAGGCCGAGAGATCGTCCAGTTCAATGACTTCGACGCGCGCAAACCGGGTGTAATTTACCCACGTGCCAATCTTGTCGTCGGTCTTCCAGGTGCCACCGTAACCGCGCTTTGCGCCTGCGACTATCTCTCGACCATCCGGGCCCCTATCGGCGAATTTGAAGTAATCGCCGCCCTGGTTATCGATGTTTAATTCGACATCGTCGAAGCGAATCTGCCCATCATTTGCGAACTGGCGGACGCGGTCCTCATCGGTTTTATCGAACGGATTATTGATAATGAACGTGCCAACGAAGGGCAACCAGCCGGTGGTGATGTAGTCGTCTTCGATGTCGGTGGAAGCGACCACCTGGAACACGACGGACTTAAGGTTGGTATCGTAATTGAGCGCGGCATCGTGTGGCCGCGTTGGATTGTCGCGCGTCACCTTGAAATAATAGGCCTTACGACCGGTATCACGTTCGACCATCAGATCCCAGGCGTTATCCACCAACAAAATATTCTCGGTCCCGTTAGCCGGCACAGCCGCAGCTTGGCGAAAGTGTGAATTCGGCAATGCGACGTTGGCCTGCGCATCCGCCTTGCTCTTATAGACGTCGACATCGTAGCCCGTGGAACAATCACCACCGAGGCTGACTTTGGCGAGACAGCCTTGATTGCTCATGCTGCCGATGTTGGCGACCCGCAGCGTTTGCGGATCACTACTCGAAGTGGGCGCTTGTAGCTCGATTTGAAACCAGCACTGTTTTTGATCGCGTCCAAACCAGCCTTTTTCGGCGGTGCTAAGGCCATCGTTCAAAATGCCGGATGACACGACGATGGCCTCTTTCGGTACCCGGCAGGTACGTTCACGAAACCGCATGTGATAGCTGCCGGTACAAGTCTCACAACGTTTTCCGCGCCGCAGTGGGTCCGCCGGCACGATGCGCACGTATAGCCCCCCTTGCGGAACACGATAAGTCACACGGGTATCAGCACCGGCACACTCGTCGGCGATCACGCCGCCGGTCTGTGCATCCGGATTGTCAATCGATTGCTCATTGACCTCTTTGTTGCACCCCGGCTTGCCTGGCAAGTAGCCGTCTACGTGCTGTGTCGCGTCAGCGATTGCGATGGGATCGGAGAGATCGTTCGCCAGGAACGCTTCGACTATCACGCCGTTCATCGTGGCGTCTGATCCCTCGATAATGATGTCAAACGCCCCCGGGTCTTTGATGTAAAACCACTCATTGGCACCGCCGTGTCTGAACAGGCCGTCATGCACACCGGCTTCTTTGTCATAGCCGTGTTTGTTTGCGTCCGGCAGAGGTATCGAGTTGGGAACACGCCAGAGATGCGGATCTGCCTTGGCCGTCGCGGCATTGCATTGTGGCGCCGCCGGCCCTACTTCGACGACCGTGCCAAAGTGATCGGAGTACAGGAAGTCCCGCGCCAGACTGACATGCTGTACACATGACCCGCGCTCCCAGTTGAACAGTGGGCCGCTGGGCGCATTCGGGTAGTCGCCGGTGCCCGGTGCATTCGGGATATTCGACTTGCTGAAACGCGCCAACACCGAGTCATAGCGCGAGCCGCGGTCGAACTTATCCAGATCGGCGTTATCGTAATGTCGTCCTCCGCAAGTTTCCCGTTCGTGCTCATTACATGAGATATGGCTGCGGCGATTCGTAACATCGAAGGTCAAGCCAGGATCGCCAGCCGGATTTTCCAACCACAGGTCGTAGAAATCGGGGAACGGTGGATTGGCGTGGCGCGGGTCGAACGCCAGCCGATACTGCTGAAAGACCGTCTTAGGACTGCCGCTCGCGGGCTCCCCTATCGCCGCAGGTGGGTCGGGTAATAGTGCGTCGAAATGGGGATTAGCTCGCTGATCGACGGCATTGCCCGGGTCATCCACGGTATTCAAGCCATACATCAATGACAGGTCACCGCCACCATCGCTCTGGTGGTTGCTCCCCGCCCCATCAAATTTTGGATGGCGACCGACGGAAGGCGGCATATTCAGATTCCAATCGCCAAACAGCAGCGCATCGTAAGCAGGCGGCGCGCTCTTGCGCATGAGCGCGACCACGGGGGCAGCATCGTCCAGGACCTGGTGGGTCAGCGCCTGGTAAGCATCCGTGATGTTATTGGTTGCCGACTGGGTGTGGGTCCAGCCAATCAGGAGCGGCGCGCCGGTTTTGGGATTCTTCAGCCGAATGCCGGCAAAGCCCTTGGCCGCCATGCAATCCAAGCCTTCGCATTCGCCGTACTGCTTCCACCAGACGAAGTCATTGGCCTTGAACGATGCGAGCTGCGGCCAACCGAATTGCGGAGGTACGAGTGGACTCACATCGTCGAGTTCGTTCAGGGTGTCGGAGGTGCCCTGATAGTTGCTGGTAGCACCCGGGTTGATCGCCTCAGGGGCGAATTTGCTGAATATGGCGAGCCCCGAGTCTTGTTCGGCGAAGGCTTCGTCGACGCTGGCTATGCCGGCAGTATCGATATGCGCCAGGAAGTAGGGGTATGCGCCCTTCAATACTTTCGACAACTCATCCTGTGCTTCAGCGACAAACACCTCAGACAGCACGACGACATCGAAATTCTTGGCGCAGATGTAGTCACGCAGACGGCCCGCGCGCTGTCGGTCAGAAAGCCCCCACGCGCTGCTTGCGCCGCCGACGTGACCGAACAGCCCGCTTTCCGGCAGAAACTGACTATTCTGTGCAAATACCGAATAGATGTCACGCGCCCCGACGGGCGGAGGATCACGAGTAAAGGCTAGCGATGGCGGCATCGCCCCCCAGTACCTGCCACTGCCGCTCATCGTATTGGGCGTCCCCGTCGATACCGTCGCGGTGTAGTTTCCCGCGCTGCCAAGCGCTGCGGAAAGCAGCGAGCACCGTTGCACGACACCGCTACCTGCTGGTACGTAAGCGCAGGCACTACGCGGCGCGACTGGGCCGGTGAAATGCAAGCCCGCCGGGCCGTTGATCGTGACCATCGACAGTGGCGCTTGCACGTCAGTCTCATACTCGATGGTCACGACGTTCGCGGCACCCAGATGTTGATGCGCGTAGGGGGCGGTCTGCGTGGCGGGCGGCGGTAGGTAGGTTGTCGTCGCGGTGAAGGGCACAGCCTGCGAGAGCGGCATGCCAGGGTCCTTGACGCGCACTGCAACGGTATGGGCCCCTGAGATCTTCAGGCCTTCCTGGGCGTAGTCGAATGCGCAAATAGCGCTTCTACAGCGAACCCCGAAGGCGCTGCTCAGCCCCGCGGCGCTGGCGACAACGATCTCATAGTTCTCGACGTCACGCAGTTGCGACCACAACACAATTGGTTGGATGGAGGTCGTCGCGCCAGTTCGCGGACTCAATACTCGCGGCGACACCTGGGTCTGCGCCGCGCCCGTCACATTGACTCGAAAACTGATTATTTTTTGTGGCCCCCAGGCGTCGCCGCAACTGGCACTGATCAGCGCAAGGTAGTGGCCGTCACCGAGCCCGTAGTTTCTTGTGCAAACAGTTTCATTACCGCGCCCGTTGCAGGCGATCTGGGAGCGCCACAGCACCTCATCTTTCACGACGCTCAGCAGGTCGCCGCCCTCGTCCTTCTGAAACTGGATGGCGTAGCGCTCGGCCGCGGTCGGTTCGGCCCAACGCAGGGTAGTCAAGCCATTCACGACGCTGGCTTCGAGTGGTGTGATCAAAGCCGGTGCTCGCATCGCCGCCGGGCAGGCTTTGTGGGCATCTGCGGTGATGCCAGTGCTACACGCGCCACTCGTACCACACGCTCGCAATCGCACGTGGACTGTACCGAAGGGGATCTGGCTGACATCCGCCGTCGCTGCGCATGCCAGGCCGAAACAAACCGACGCCGTCGCGTGCATTTCCGACGAAGTCACGTATGCCCAGTTCATGAAAGACGCGTGATAGCTCGCTGCGCCAGACGCAGCCGGCCAGTTGAGGCTCACGGTATCGCCATTCCAATTGACCACCAAGTCCGTGGCTTCCGGTGGGAGCGGATAAATATGGTTGTAATTGCCGCTGCCACCCGTCGCCCAGCTACCGTTGCCGAGGACGGTCCACTTCAAGGCACGCGTGTCCAGCGCGGTGGGCGGTGGATATCCGGGCATACCGGGACTAAGCACGCAGGTTGTCCCGCCGGCACAAGGACCTGCACTGGCACTTAGGGCGGTCGAATACACCACCAAGTCGGTGGCGCGGTCTATCAATACAAACGAATACGAAGTGAAGCTCGCTGGATCGCTCCATTCGAAATCCATGCCGAGCACGGGTTTTGATTCGTGGGCGGGCGCGATCAGAAACGGCGCACCCGTATAACTTCCAGGCGTTGCGCTGGTCTGTGTGGAACTTGCGCTGCTGCCGTGGGCGTTGATGGCGGCGACCGCATAGAAATACTGAGTCGGTACAGTGCTCACAGCCGTATCGACGTAGGTAGTCTTGGCGCCCACTTCGATGTGCCAACTGAAAACGCCACTCGCCGTGCCGCGAGAAACACGGTAACCGGTCGCGCCCGCGACGGTGGGCCAGCGCAGTGTTACTTGTCCAAGGGCAGCGCTTGCGGTGAGACCGACCGGTGCTGCGGGCGCTACGGTGGAAGGCTGGCAACCCAGCGTGATCATCAAGGAGGCGGCGAACATCGCTCTACAAAGCGTAGTCATAGTCACGGCTTCTTCCTTGGTCGGACCGCAGCAGCCGTGGAGTTGATCTGGGTGTAGAAATGAGACGCGGCGGACTACGCTATCGTAAACACCAAAGATCAAAAAAAACAGGATCCAGTTGAAGTTTTTCCTTCGAAAGGGTGAAAAGCTTCATCTGACCCGAATGGCGCTTACTTAAGCTTCGCTGGATGTCCATGGAGGCGAACGTTTTCTCTAGCGATGTCGCGCGGTACGGTCAGTAGTGGGTAAGGTTTAGGTCGCCGCTTGA
>JAYUQF010000580.1:0-6847 GCA_043756885.1 Pseudomonadota bacterium | reverse complement strand
CACCAGACTGATGCTGCTCGATACCGTGCCACGCAAGGTGGTCCGCGTGACGACGGTAATCGCGCCACGATTACCATCGAAATTGGGGCTGAGCACGGCCACGGAATTGTTACCCAGAAACTGCAGTGTGCTGCTGCCGATACCGTCGCCGCCCGCCGCACCAACCAGGCTACTGCTGGCCGTCACTCCGCCGCTGGTGCCGCCGACCGGGTCGAACCGCGTCAAGGCGCCTGCGCCGCCGCCCCATTGCGCTGAACGCAATAAATTGACGCTGCTACCAGGGAAATTTTCGAGCGACCCATTGCCAATGTGGTCACCTGCGGTATTGCCACCAAGATTTTCGTTGACACCGTGCAGTTCGCTGATCAGGGCGCCATCGGAGAGCCGATAGACATAAACTGCGCCTGCGTCTGTACCGCCAAAATCATCCAGCGGATCGCGCACCACGACCGTGGCGGCACCATTGCTACTAGCGACCTCCACGCCCTTGGCAGTAAAGAACTGAAGCCCACCGCTGCCGAAAAAATTATCAGCGCCCGGATGCGGATCAAGCAGCTTAGTCGGGGCCGCCGGCAATTCTTCAGACGTGAAACGCAGATTTTTCGGGTCAAGCAGCAAAGTGCCGTTTTCGCCGTTACGCGCCGATACCAGCACGTTGCCGGTGAAGCCCAAGCCATCACGGCCAGAAACTTCCACACGCCCACCATCGCCGCTGGCAGCACCGCCGCGAGCACTGATCGAGCCTGCAAAACGCGTGGTGCCGTTAGACCACACCACGACGTCGCCGCCGCGGCCATCGATCAAGGCGTCGGCTTTAATGGTTGTCGTGTCGTTGATCTGGACCTTCTGTGCAGCGCGTAAATTTTCACCGCCCTGGAATCCACCACCCACGCGGACCTTGCCACCACCGTTTTCACCACTCGCGCGCACGGTACCCGCAGCGAGTGTCACCTCTTTCCCAAGTATGCGAATACTGCCGCCTTTATCGCCGGTGGCGCGCATGCTCGCCGACGAAAACGCACTCTTGCCGCCATCAATATGAATACTGCCGCCTCTACCTTCGGAGGCAGCAGCCTGCAGTTTTGCGTTGACCGTCGCGATAGTCGCGTCGCGCGTTTTGATGTCAATGGCACCGCCACCGTTGACACCCTGCGTCGAAACGAGGCCATCAAGCAGCAGGCCATCGGCGCGCACTACAACCTTACCGCCATGTACCCCATCAGCGCGGATCGAGCCCAGCGCATCGATGTTGCCGTCATCGGATCTGCCCCGCGCGCTGATCTCTATCGTGCCGCCATCAGCTGAGTCGCCGCCCGATGCGTGGATACGGCTGCCTTCGTCGAGAGCGATACGGTTGGATGCCTTCAGGACAATGCGCCCCTGCGCGTTGCGGCCCACGGAGTCGGCATTGATTTCCCCGGAGTGGCGTATGGTCCCGGCCAGGATGCTGGCCGTGCCACCGCGCGCCAACAAACGCCCAAGATTTACCACCTCATGGTCGGGCGCTTTTACATCGAAGCTGATATCGGGATCGTCAAGGCTTGCAATCGTAATCGCGGACCCCGCCGCCAGGAGCAAGTCACCGTTGGGGCTCTCGATGATGCCACTCTTGGCATTGCCCTTTTCTGGGGAGTTCTCGATACGCGGTGCGAGCAGCACCACTTCGCCGCCGGGTGCAGTCTTGATATAGCCGTGGTTGGTAATCCCACCGTTGCTGCCGTCACCCTGGAAATGCAGGCGACCATTCAGAAAATCCTGATCCGAAATCTGCAGCGTGGAGAGCAATACACCGGCGGTATCGATGGACCCATCGCGCCCGATCAGGATGCCCGCCGGATTGATCAAAAACACCCGTCCGTTAGACACCAGGCTGCCAAGGATCTCGGAGCTGTTGCCGCTGGTCACGCGGTTCAGCACTGAGCTGGCGGCATTCTGTTGGATAAACCGGGTGGTCTCACCGCGGGCGATATCAAACGACTGCCAGTTGAGAACCGCAGCGGGTGAATTGGTGATCTCAAGGGTTTGTGGATTGGGCATGGCAAAACTGGCCGCGCCCTGCGCGACCTGGGCCCCTTGCGGATTAGCCGTCGCGCCAACACTCGCAATCAGCCCAGTGACAAATGACAGTACCTGGCCACCACGGCGGCGGGTAAATTTCAATGTACCGCGCATTCAACACCTCCGCTCTTCAGCGACTCGTTCAACTGGTCAACCTGGCCACCCACTTCAATTGCGTGGAAGATGGGGTCTTCGGCTTGAAACGGCGGCACCTCGTTCAGTTGCTGCGCGGGCCCGCCTTGGTTCCCGACATGACTGGCCTCGCCCTGTTCAAGCTCTACCGTATTGTCTTGCGTCTCGACCGCGCAGATGCCGGAATAGCAGCTCACGTAGAGGCCATCCTCGGGCTCGGTGGACGACGTCGCTGGCGGCGCGTCCGGCAGATCCATCGAGCTGGGTAAGGGCACGTCCATCGGCATCGGCAGGTCGGGAACAAATTGTGGTTGCATGCCGACATTAGCTAAAAATGCAGTCTGCCCTTCTTCGACCACAAAATTATCGTCCAGGACGATGGCACCACTGTTAACTTTGGTGAACAGACCGTCGCCACCGGGGGTGGCATCGGGGGAAGGGTTCTGACAGGCACCCACACACAGCGCGTCCCATTCAGTGCCGCGGATGCCGATAGTCGCAACAGCGGTGCGCATCTGATAACCACGACCCTTGTGGCCAACTAAACCGCTAACTGCGCGCAGACCTCCGCGCAGGAGGTTAAATACACTTCGGCCGCGCTCTGGTTCCACGATGTTAAATTCGACACGCTCAACTTTGAATTCGGTGTTGGGCATGAGCGTTACACGGCTCTTGTCGGCAAATACCAGCACCGCAAACGTGTCGGGCCCGGTGACTATCGTGTCGCCGTTGTACACCGGCCCACCCGAGACAAGTGGACGCCCATGGCCACTGGCTAAACGCGCCAAAACATTGCCTTTGACAAAACCCGCGCGGCCCGCTGGCGCCGAGCGTATGCGTGCTTCAGAAGCGCAATCGCTGCCGCACAGTCGCGCGTCAAATTCAGTGCCACGAATACCGATCGTGGCAACTGCAGTGCGCAACCGCATTGAATTTGGATTACGTTTGCTCATGAAACCCGTCACGGCACGCAGGCCGCCTTTGAACAGGGTCATGAGGCCTTCTTCCTGGTTCTCGGCGACGTTGTACTTTGCGATTTGAAAAGAAGACTCGGGGCGCAGGGTAATTTTGGTGCCATCGGCGAGCTTAAGCAGGGCGACGCTGCGTCGGCCCGTGGTGATCACGTCACCTTCAAGCAACTTGGACCCAGGGCCAAGCAAGCGCGGGGTGGCGCCCACCGCGTGCCCGCTGACAACGCCATGGGCCAGCATCACATCGCCCGCTTTGACAGCAGCCGATGCATTACTGCCGGCAAACGTTACGAGCCCGATGGCTAGCGCCCTGGCGGCGCAGCGCCTCAATAACGATAAGTGAGGTCTAGATGCCATTTCGAATTGCCCCGGTCTGATGCCTCGCCGTCTGCGCCCTGGAGCGGCAGTCCATAATCGATTGCCAGCGACAACTGCTTGCGCCACTGCCACCGTGTGCCCACACCGATACTTGAAATCGTATCGCTCTTGAGCTGCCCTATCACGGGATCTTCTAATGCCTTGTGGCCGACATCGAAAAAGCCGAGGAAGCGCGCCCCGAACACCTGTGGAACCCGCGGTGACCACAATTCGAAATTGACGATGACACCTTTGTCACCGGCGATGGTGCGTTCTTCGAAGCCACGCACCGATTGCGCGCCACCAAAGCCCAGCTGTTCGCCGGGAATCAAGGCGCGGTCGGTCAACTGCGCGGTCATGCGGCTGACAAAATTAAGCCCACGAGGCAGACGTTGGGTTACCAGCGCGCCAAAATGTGCAACCGTAAAATCCGGCCGCGCCGGCGCACGCACCAAGGCGTAGGCGTCTGCATTGCTGTGCTGCCCAGACTCGATATTGCGCGCAACATCAACATAGAAATCGAGACTGGTGGCGCTCCACAGCAAGCCAGCGTCGTAACGTAAGGAGAGCGGCCGGCTGCGCACTTTATTACTTAAGGCCACAATTCGCGCGCCGCCATTCGCGCCAAAAATCGCGGTATCGAAGAGTCGGTCTTGAATGCTCAGGCTAATCGCGTGCTTTAAGCGACCGCGGTTGAGCAGTTGATGTTTATAACTCAAGCCATAAAACGTACCAGCGCCTTGGATATCAAACGCACTGGCAACGTCATTTACATCCACTTCCGAGTGCACATAAAACGCCGAGAGCCATCCACTAAGCGCATAAACGGGCAATTGGTAAGACGTCATGTATTGCATGACGTTGTCAGCGTTTTCGGGCGAGGTTGTTACCGAGCCAGCGAGAATGTCGTCGTGGCGCGTGAGATTATTGTATTGGCCGCCCATGGTCAGTCGTGTACGGCCAGTGCCCGCGTTGTTGCCGGCCGCAGTATCGGCGCTGGTCCGCGGCCCTTCGCTTTCGTTGCCGATGTTATTCATCTGGGCGAATACCGACCACGGCTTTTCTTCTGACACCTTGACCACGGCGTCGAGGGCATCGGGTGTTTCTTCGCTGGCGCGAAAATTAACCTGCAGGTGTTTGGACGGGTGTTGGTTGGCCACGGCCAAGGCGCGGGAAACCTCGCGTGTATTGGGCACGGTGCCGCTCTGCAAGGGCTGCAGACTACGCTGGACCGCTTCTGGGGTAACGTACTTCGCGCCCTCCACGCTTATTTTGCCCACCGGCATCGCAACAACTTTGAGAATGATGGTGCCGGTGTCGAGCTCTTGCGGTGGCAGAATGGCGCGGTAAAAACGAAAGCCGGCATTGGCCAAGGCCGAATTGAGGGCGTCCTGCGCGGCGTACAGCGGTTCAATGCCGTCGAACTCGCCGACAAATGGCGTCAGCGCCTCGCCTGCAGCAGGCCCGAGAGGATTGTCGCCTTCCACTTGATAGGCTTTGACAACAAAATTCATCGGTGGGGGATCCTCCGCGTAAGCGGCTTCGCCCCCACATGTCATCACGGCACACGCTAGCAGGAATGCTCTTAGCATCCGTCCCCCAACAGCCCAGACCCCGAGCTTTACGCGACGCAATTTAAAGCGTTTTTTCAATGATGTACATCACTAAGGTCAAGCAACTCCACGGTTCGAGATAGAACGACCCTGTTGCGCAAACAAATTGGACGTCACTGCACTGACGTCAGGCGCGCCCTCAGGTGTCAGAGTTTGAGTGCAACACCCCGGCCGCAGACAAGGCTTGCACCCGCTCGGGCTCATAACCCAGCACTTCGGTCAGCACCTCGGCATTGTGTTCGCCTAAGTAGGCGGCCACCAAAGGCTGATTGTGCTCGAAGCCCGAGAAGCGCAAAGGCATGCCGGGCATCAAGACCTCCCCGAGCTTCGGGTCTTTCACCATCCGCACCGTGCCGCGTTCACGCATATGGGGATGGTTGGCCACTTGCCCGATGCGCAGCACCGGCGCGCAGGGCACACGCTCAGCTTGCAGCGCCGCCATGACACTCGCATCGTCCGCTTGCTGGTCGCACCACGCCTGCAAGATGCCTATGACTTCGCTGGCACGCGCTACCCGCTTAGCGTTGTCGTTATAACGCGGGTCATCGGCCAGATCCGGCCGACCGATAGCACGGCATAAGGCTGGCCACTGAGGTTGCAGGGCAATGATGCACACGTAACCCTCGCGGGTTTTAAACAAACCCAGCGGGCACACCGCAAAATGCTGGCTACCGGCGCGGGTAGGCTCCACTTCGCCGTTGCTAATGCTGTAGAGGTGGATGTTGAGCTCGTGGTAACCGGTATACGCATCGAGCAGGGAAATATCGAGATATTGGCCCTCACCACCCCGCTCCCGGTGCAACAAGGCAAAACCGATGGCCGCAGCGGCATGCACCCCCGTGGAGATATCACCCATGCTGACCATCGGAAACGACGGCGGGCCTTGGGGATCGCCGATCATGCCCATCACACCACTATAAGCCTGGGCGATGTAGTCAAATCCGGGCAGGGAAGCCAGCGGGCCGGTCTGGCCAAAAGCCGAGATCGAGCACATCACCACCCGTGGGTTGATCCTGTGAACCTCTTTCCACGAGAAGCCCATGCGCCCGATAACACCCGGTGCAAAGTTCTCAATGAACACGTCGGCCGTTTTTAATAACTCGACCAGGATGGCGCGGCCCTCGGGGGTTTTGGCATTCAGACAGATACTGCGTTTGCCGCGATTTTGTTGGACAAAATAGGCGCTGCGACCGTTTTTGTGGGCCGGCAGCGCACGCGCCACATCACCCAGCGGCGGGAATTCGACTTTGATAACGTCGGCACCCATCTCGGCCATGATGCGCGACACCGTCGGACCGGCGAGTACATGGGTCATGTCCAAGACCCGGAAGTCGTTCAAGATGTGCTTAGGGCGCGTAACCATCGTTTTTTCCCCTCCCCGGGGATTTTGATCGGACTCGGACGATCGGGCGTGCGCGGGGCAACCGCAGCAGGAACGAGCCTTAGCCGGCCTCAGCGCGTGAGCGCAACAGCTCGCGCCGTTCGGCGCGTTCGTATTTTCGCGCCGGCGTATTGACGATCTCGGTCAATTCACCGGCCGCCCATCCGGCTGCGGTGCGTTCAGCCGAGACCTCGCCGTAGGCCGTTGAGCGTTGACGAGACACACGCCCTGCGGCTTCGATCATCGCCAGCATTTGCGCGGGCGAGGTTTCTTGCCCATGGCTGGCACCAGCAGCGCGTGTGATGCTCTCGTTCATGAGTGTGCCGCCAAGATCA
>JAYUQF010000579.1:0-2599 GCA_043756885.1 Pseudomonadota bacterium | reverse complement strand
GCAAAGTGACAGACGCAGAAATGCAGAAAATCAATATCAAGCGCAACAAGTTCCATGGCGAATGGAACTATGTCATCAGACCGTCTGCGACGACATAGATTGATACCTTTATTAATTTACACTGCCTAACAAAGGCGCCTGAGCTAGTGCGCGAACTTCAAACCCACGTAGCCTTGCTGTGCAACTTCGGCACATTTTTGTCGATAGGCGGCGCAGCCGGCGATGGTTGACTGCGAGTGCACCGTTCTGCACACCCGTGGCTGTGATGCATTCAATCGGCGTGTCGCGCAAATCGACCAGGTCGACGTTGCTACGGTTATAGGCGTCGCAGCTGGTCCGCAACATGCGGAGCCTTGATACGTTCGCGGACCTTCTCGCGCGCAATTGCGCGTACGGTTCGTTCGCTTCCAGACTGGCAAAGGTGTCATGGAAATTGGCATGCCAGGTGGAAAAGCCGCGTGCCTGCCAGACCGCTTCAAAATGCGCATGGCGCTGCGCAGGTGAGACCTCAAGCGCGGCGCGCGGATCGTTGTGATGCAGGAAGCCTGAGGTAACTCAAGCGGGAGCGCGCCACCAGTTCGGCGGCGTGGCTTTTGATGTAGTCCTTCTCTTCGCCCTCGATAGGGCCGTTACGCAATGGATAGGCATACACCGGCGTACGTTGGTAGTCGACGATGTGTCCAATCGCCTTGCTGATTTCCTGGATCACCTGCACGGTGGTGAGGTACCAAGCACCTCGACACGGTGGTGCGAGAAGTCAATCGGCTCGTGCGGCCAGCGTGCGGTGTGAAAGGCCGTGCCGGAGTAAGCGGCCCGTACCGGGGACCTCGGGCATGTAGGACGCTGACATGAAACCAACCGCCGCGATCACGAAGCGCGCCGTGGTGTGCTCACCGCTTGCGGTACACACCTGCCATAACGCGGCATCCTCTTGGTACACAGCGGAGTTGATACGAGCGTTGAGTTGGATGTGCGGACGCAGATCAAACTTGTCAGCGACATGATTGATATAGCGCTCGATTTGCAGGCGGCCGGCAAAATGCGCGGACCACTGCCACTCATCGAGCAGTTCCGGGGAAAAGCCGAAGGCGTAGCTGTAGCTTTCGGAATCAAAGCGTGCGCCCCGATTCCGGTTCCAATACCAGGTACCACCGACCTCGCCCGCCGCTTCGTACAGTCGCACATTTCGGAGTGAACGGCATGATTAGCCGTAACTGGCTCATGGTCCTGCCGAGCGGGCTGAGAGCCGAGCGCTCACCCTGCTCAACCAAGTGGGGTATCTGCTCAATCAACGGATCGAACCACTCCAGCAACGCACGTCGACTTGCGTTGCCAATACGTAGCCAAACGATGACAGGAGCGACCGTGCTTTGTCGAAAGCGATGCGGAAAGTCTTCGTCTTAAGAAATGATTATCGCGTCATGGCGCAGGGCGTAATCCCAAATCGCGCCATCGTCGGAGTTTAAGGAATTTATTTCCGAGACAAGTTCCGAAAGAAGTCCGCGGGCGTTCAGGATCCGCGCCATAACAGACGGTAATTGCGCATCAATGTGGAATCGCACGGACTAGCGCGCGACGAGCACGGGATGATCAACTTCGGCTGCTGCGTATTCCAAACAGGCGACGATGTCTTCCGCTTCTAGATAGGGGTAGTCGGTCAGTATCTCTTGCTGCGGAACGCCAGCCGCAAGCAAATCCAACACATCTTTGACACGAATGCGCATGCCCCGAATGCACGGGCGGCCACCGCATTGTTTTGGGTTAAAGGTAATTCGACTTGACATGCGACGACAATAGCGTGCGCGTGCCGATGGGTAAAGAAGAGAAACGGGCGAAATGAGGCGCATATCAGCTGAATCGCTGAAGGCATCACCGTATTTCGATTTTGCATTCGAATCAGATAACGTAACCTCGATTCACTACGTGTCGACCTTTGCTGTATCCGGGCCTGCTGACGCAGATTTTTAGCGTGGCACCATCAGACATATTCGGCGTCGATCTCAATCCCCAGGTGTTCGAGCTAAACAGCGCAGCATCCACAGCCACAGCACCGGCGGCGTTATAACCTCAACCGCCCACAAAAAATAGATCAATGCTGAGGGCGGCCCGACGGCGGCGAACGAAATAAAGCGTGCCACGGCGCCGAGGAAAAACACCGCCAGCGCCGCCTTCAAGACCGGCGCGTAGCGTCGCAGGTCATTGGCGCACAGCCACAACACACACGCGAAGATAAAAAACACCGCGCCATAAAAACGATCCTGGCTATCGAGCACCGCATCAAACGCCACACCCGGTGGCCATTGGGCACCCAGCAGTAGCTCGGCTTTGGTGCCCAGGCCAATGTGTAAGAGGCAGACCAGCGTTATCACCGCAGCAAAAGCTTTGAGTACAGTTTGAAACGCGCGCATGGTCGTGCCTCCCGCTATTGTTAGCGCTGCATCATCCATGCGCGCTACGGTGCGGCTCCTGGGATCAGTCTCGCAGTGCCCCATGCAGGGCAGCTGGCAAACCCATCAAACCCTGATAACCCATTACCACGTTGCCCGCTGGCGCTGGTGATACGTTTAATAACAAGAGCTCGTCGAGTACCGGCGCATAC
>JAYUQF010000578.1:0-2600 GCA_043756885.1 Pseudomonadota bacterium | reverse complement strand
CCCCGACGGCGATTTCGATTTCTTCGCCGTCAAAATAATGGGGTGCAGCCGCGCTGGCGCGCACCACTTGGGCCAGCAAGTAGTCGCGGTTGGCCAGCGCATCGCTACCTGCTGCTGGCGCGTAATACCGTCCGCGGGGATTGTTATGCACAATCCACGCGCTACCGGTATCAAGGCGTTTGGTGACGATGCCGAGCCCGGTGTGTAAGGCTGCGCTGCCGAGAGTGGCGCCTGCAAACTCCTGTTCCAACGCTTCACGTAATGGTTTGTCGCTGAACTTGGCGCGCATGAAACCCTTGCGAAACAGCGTTGGTTCAAAAATGCTGGCGCCGAGTTTTTTGTATAAAACCTCGATCTCATCAACCGAGCGCCCCACAGCCAGGCAGGCCGCAATGATGGCACCGGTTGAAGTGCCCCCGATCAGGTCGAAATAATCGCATAGACGAAAGTTTGCACGCTCGGCGGCGGGTTGCCGCGCGCGCAACAGATCTTCCATGCGTTTTAAGATCTGCACCGTGAAAATGCCGCGTATGCCACCACCATCGAGCGCAAGAATGCGTTTTGGTCCGGGCCCAAACAAGTGTTCGTCTCGGGTTTTACGGGTCATGGCGTGCTCCTGGGTTAGGCCACTACATCATTGGCCGGAATTTTAAAGCGTGCGCGTATCTATCCAGTGCACACGGCCGGTTCTGCGTTGCACTTCCTCGACCATATGGGCGGTGCCACCGGGCCCGTCGCCGCCACCTTCGTCCCACAGGCAAGTGAATCGTACTTTGTCCGGCCCCATGGCCAGTGCGCTATTTAGGAGCCACAGATTACAGCGCTCATAAGCATCCACGCCCGCCGGTAGTGGGCCGAGCTCAAGCGGCATGATGCGCAAACCTTCGAGCTTGTCCTTCAGCGCAAAATAGCGGGCGCGCCAGCGGGCGCCGTCACTGGCTGGCAGTATCGACTCGGCGATGAACTGTGCTTCGTCGAAGGGCAGCAATACCCGACAGCGCACGCCACGCGCGAGCGCGGCTTCGAGAAACAACAGATCACCGCCGGCGGCGGCCTGGCATAAGGCCAAATCGTCAGGCCCGGCGTCGATCTGTGCCAGTGCCGCGTTAATTCGCTGCATCGCTGGTAATTCCTTGTCCGGCGGAAAGCGCGGCTGCGGGCGGTTCGGTTCATCGATGCGGTGACCACTGAAGAGCAGCACGTGGCGTGCTGGCCAGGGGTGTCGTGGTTTCGTTCTGGCCAGCGCACGATCAAAAACGGCGAGGCCGGCACTAACTGCATCGGGACGGAAGTTGAGTGCATGCATCAGTAACAATTGCGCGCGGCAGGAATTGAGCGCAAACCCGTTTTTATCGTCGAGCGCAATGGCGGCTTGGTAGGCATCGCGTACTGTGGCCGGCGAGCCGGTCAATACTTCGAGATCGCCGAGCGTAGCCTGTGACCAGAACAACGCGTGGGGGTCTTGTTCGCAGTCAGCGGCAAAACGCACTGCGCCGGCCATGGTCGTTATAACAGTTTGATAACGTTCGCTGCCCTTGAGATGCTGATACACCAGCATAAGACTCAGCGCGTTGATGCCTGCGTAATAATGCCGCGTGTCGGCACGATAACCGTGTACGTAACTATCGATGGCCTTCGCCAGTAACACGTGTTCATAGGCTGCTTCCTCACGCCTTCGTGCGTCGTCAAAGTCAGCAATATTCCACAGAGCAGTCCAGGCGTCCTTGTCCACACGGCCGAGCAAGGCCCAGGTTTCGGCATCACGCGGGTGTCTGTCGAGTATCAAACGGTAGTGGGCACGCGCGCGCTCCAGAGAATGGCCGGCCGCACCAGCTGCCGCCAAGCGTTGCAGGCAGATGCCTTTTTCTTGCAACGCTTGCAGATTATCCGGCTGAGCGGCCAGCCCGCGTTCAAGTTGCTCCAATGCGAGTGCGATAGATCCGGTTTTGCGCAGGGCCACCCCCGCACTGATGGCTGCTTCCGTGCGGAAGGCCGCGATCGGCGCCTCCTCGGCCAGCACCAGCATGTCGCCAATCTGGCCAGCCTGACCGGCGAGTTTGAGGCGTTGTTCCCAGGTCTTGTGCTGGTCCCAGAATTGCGCCACGGCGCCAATGCGCAGGGATTTCCAATCCGGTTCCATGAGATTGGGCAGCAGTTCATAGACCGGACTGATCTTGCGTCCGTGCCAGCTATCCATGGTGGCCTTGACCATTTCGCTCAGCGCCTGGATATCGTCGGGCAGGGTGCATGGATCGGGTGCACCGTCCAATAGGGTGTAGCGCAGTTTGCGATCGGTGTAGAGATCAAAGGCGGTGGTGACACGGCCGCCGCAAACCAACACCACACCCCGCGCACGTAGGGCATGCCGCACGCCGAGCTCGTACCAGACATTGGGGTTGTCGAGGGTGAGGTCGGCGACCACCAGATCGGCTACCAGCAGTTCCTGAAACATATCGGTGCGGATATCACCAGCACGCTGTTCCTGATCGGCGCGGAAAACTTCCAAGCCGGCAGCTTCGAGTGCGGGCTGAAGGTAGTCGAAATAAACCTTATCGAAATTGATCAGTACGCCATCGGCGTCGCGCTTGGTGCCAAACGGC
>JAYUQF010000577.1:0-2601 GCA_043756885.1 Pseudomonadota bacterium | reverse complement strand
TACGCCGGGCAAATCGGGAAGGCCGAGCCGTGGAGATGAACCGGGGTCGGAGGAGTTGTTTGGGGAATGATCGAAACCGTGGTCTGTCCCCGATTATTGTTGCCGGGGTTTACTGAAATCCCGAGCTCACAGGCGGGCATGTGCCGCAGCCGTTCTTGCTGACGGCGTTCGAATTCAACAACAGCAACGCTCGATCCCGTCGAAAAGGGCCCGAAAAGGGCGGTTATATTTCCTATCCGCCAGCGAGTCGTGGTTGGTGCTAGTGACTGTACTTGCCAGGGCCAACGATGGGTCGTTCGCAATCGCAACACGCACACGATTAGCCGCAGGCAATACCGTGCAACGCTACCGGGCCATCGCTTGGAGTATCGTTGTGATTACTATTTTCTGGTGAGATCGTAGCGGTGCAGTGCGACGCCCGTCAGGCCAATCTGCCGTGTTCTACTGCGTGTTTCCGCCTCGATAGCGCGTTTGACGCGTATCCGTATGTGCTTTAAGTACAAACAAACCACGTGTAGCCTATTGACATTACTTCCGTTGGCACGTCAGTCTTTTCATGCCAGCCAGCGGTGGCGCCCAAAAGAATGTGTGGATGCGTAGCAGATGGTGCGTTAGCAGTCCGCGAGTTCGAATCAGATTTCTATTCACCGCAAGTAATTTAATGAGGGGAGAATGAATGCAACAAGAACACCAGGTAGCGTTGATCAATCGGATGCTGGACTTGCTGGACGCCGATCGCACTGATCGCGCAGACGTCATGATCCAAAGTCCAGCCTCAGCCTTCACGTGCAAGGATCTTGCCGCGCGCGAATGGAGCTCGTTTTTCCAGGGTCACCCGCAGATCCTCGGCATGTCGGCTGATTTGCCTAAGCCGGGTAGTTTCCTGACCAATAACGATCTGGGTGTGCCCGTTTTGGCGACCCGCGACAAGACCGGTAAATTCCGTGCATTTGTTAATAGCTGTCGGCACCGCGGCGCGATGGTGGTGCGCGACGCGCGTGGCGAAGGAAACCGCTTTAGCTGCATTTTTCACGGCTGGAGTTACGCCAACGACGGCACCTTGCTCGGCGTTAAGCGCGCCGACAGCTTCGGTGCGCCGGACAAAAATTGTCTGGGACTGGTCGAGCTGCCTAGCGCTGAAAAATACGGTCTGCTGGTCGTGCAGGCCAAGGGCGGCACGAGCATAGATGTGGATGCCTTGCTGGGCGCCGAGCTTGCTGGGCAGCTAGAAGCGTGGAACCTCGGCGCTTGTACCTATATGAGCGAGCAACGCATCGAGATGCCGCTGAACTGGAAGCTTGCCAATGACACCTACGGTGAGAACTATCATTTCGAGAATCTGCATGCCACGACGGTAAACAAAATCTTCATCGGCAATGTTTCGACGTTTGACCAATATGGTCAGAATCACAGACTGACGGTCCCCAATCGTTATTTGGATAAGCTGCGCAATCGCCCACAAGCGCAATGGAACGCCAGCGACGCGGCGGCGGTGGCCTACTTTGTTTTCCCTAACGCACATTTTGTTTTGTTTAACCGCATCGTGTCGCTGTTCATTATTTATCCGGTAATTGAAAATCCGGGCGCGTCGTTCACACGCGCCTACCATTACAGTGCCCAGCAGATCGGTGCCGAGGTCGCCGACCAACCCGCCGCTGAGATCGCGCGCGAGCGCGCTTTGTACAACGCGGACAGTTCAACCCGGGTAGAATTTAACCAAAATGCAGCGGAGGAATTGGCCGATACCACCATCGCCGACGAAGACTACTGGGCCGGCACAATGACCCAAGTGTCTGCCAATAGCGGCACCATCGAGTATTTTGTCATCGGGCGCAACGAACCGGGTGTGCAGCATATGCACCAGGCCTATCGTGTTGGTTTGGGATTGCCACCTTTGGAGGAATATCGACCCGCAAGTTGAGCATCTGCGGTTCCCGCGCGCAGGCCGCGTGCACGCTCTACGCGCGCGACGTTTGTTACCAACCTGTGAGGTGTTGCGTCGGCGCCTGCGGCACCTCAAGCAGGCCGCCACCAAGGCGCAAGGTCCGGCTGTTGTCTGCGGGTTTGGCGCGGCCCGCATTGGGTCGGAGCCCTGACACGGTGCCAGACGCGCAATGCGGCTCAGGCCGCCGATGAGAAAACCAGATCGGCGCCACCCTCGCGTGTTACAAATTGACCTGCGACGCGCACACCGATGCGTAACTCACCACCGCACCAGCGGCCCAAAACACGCGGCCCTTCATCGAGATCGACCATAACCAAAACATAAGGCACTTCGGTCGCGAAGGCGGGATGATAAGGATGGGGTCACGGCTCACCGTGCCATCAACGACTCCACGCCGAGCGCAGTTCGGGCCACGCTGCTAGACGGGTGCGAATACACCAGTGTCTATCCGGCCTCTTACCCAGCATGGTCGATCCTACCGCCCCCGATGTTCCTTGCGCGACAGCGCGGTGAATCTCATCCTCGGCCGCTGCTAGGCCGCCGCGCTGCTACCATGGGGGTCATGACGCCTTGGCGTCGCAGCCTAGCCTTGAGGTACGCATGTCGAAAGCCACCGCCAAAACCAGCCCACGTGTGCTTAAGCGTGGCAGCGCCGA
>JAYUQF010000576.1:0-2603 GCA_043756885.1 Pseudomonadota bacterium | reverse complement strand
AACAGCACTGCGGTCAAGATCAGTGATCGGTCGGCGCTGCGCCCGGAGTTGAACGGCAGTCACACCTTCGCGCGTTTTAATCCAACCGTAGGCGCGACCTTTGAGTTGGCCAAGGGCAACAGCGCTTACGCCAATTACAGCGAGTCATCACGCGCGCCAACCCCCATCGAACTGTCGTGCAACGATCAGATTTTTGAGCGGGTCAGGGCGGCAGCGCTTGCCCGTGGCGACGATCCGGACGATGTGGAGTTTGAATGCCGGCTGCCCAACGCCTTCCTGGCCGATCCGCCGCTCGATCAAGTGGTGGCCAAGAGTGTGGAAGTGGGTGTGCGCGGCACACTGGGTGTAGTGCGGCATCGACTCGGTTATTTCCGCACCGTCAACCACGACGACATCGTCTTTCAAACCACTGGCCGCGGCACCGGCCTGTTTGCCAACGTCGATAAAACCCGGCGCGAGGGCTTTGAATCGGCGTTTGCGCTCAGCTTCGCGAGCTTCAACTACACACTGTCCTACAGTTATATCCACGCCACCTTCGAAGATGACCTCAAGGTTCGCAGTCCCAACCATCCCTTCGCCGACGCCGCAGGTGAACTCGCGGTCAGCAAGGGCGACCGCCTGCCGGGTATCCCCGATCATCAGTTTAAGTTCAGCGCCGACTACCAGACGCCGTGGCGTGTGGTGCTGGGCCTTGATCTGCTTTACAACGCCGGCCAGTTCCTGCGCGGTGATGAGTCTAACCAGCTCGATAAAATCGACGGTTATGCATTGGTTAACCTGCGTGCGTCCTATGCCATCAATCAGCGTTTCGAAATGTTTACACGTGTCAGCAATCTGTTTGATGCCGACTACGAAAATTTCGGTCTGCTGGGCGAAGAGCCGTCCGAAGTATTGCCCGGTCTGGCTGACCAGCGTCCGATATTTGTCGGTGCTGGTGCACCACGGGCGGCGTGGGTGGGTATGCGGCTGAAGTTTTGAATCAGCTTGCGCGAGCGTGCACGACGCTGTGCTGTGGCACATGTAGGGCCCGGCGCGCCGGCCGGTGCACACATGGGCTAAACTCAGGCCCGCATTGCAACCCTACACCCAAACCACTCAAGTCACGGCGCCACGCGGCGCCCGCAGGAGATCATCATGGCCAGTCCACAGTCCGAAGCGATGAAAGTGCTGTACCGCGAATGGAAGGCGGAAATGGTGCGCAAGCCGAATATGAGTATCGACGAGGTGCGGGACGTTTTTGACCACTGGGGTGATCTCACCGCAGAACCGGGCGGTGTGGACTACATCGAAGTGGACGCCGGCGGTGTTACGGCGATGTGGGCGATACCCCAGGGCTGCGCAGAGGATCGTGTGCTGCTCTGCACCCACGGTGGCGGTTACGCTGCGGGCTCGATGTATTCCCACCGCAAGATTTATGCGCACTTCGCCAAAGCGGTAGGCTGCAAATCGCTGGTTCTGCATTTTCGCCGCGCACCGGAATTTACTCACCCGGCGCAGGTCGACGATACGCTCGCGGCCTACGCCTGGCTGCTCGCCCAGGGTTATAAACCCGCGCATATTGCGACGCTCGGTGATTCGGCGGGCGGCGCGCTGGCGACTGCCGTGTGCCTCGCGGCGCGCGACAAAGGCCTGCCCTTGCCTGCGGCGTCGATGCCGATCTCACCCTGGTACGATCTCGAAGCAAAAGGCGCCTCAACCAAGAGCAATGCAGACAAAGATTGCCTGGCGAGCGAAAGCCTGACGCTATCCATGGCAGCTACTTTCCTCGGTGGCGCTTCGCCTCATGATCCACTCGCGAGCCCGCTGTTTGCCGACCTGCGTGGGCTGCCACCGACTTATATCCAGGTGGGTGGTGATGAATGCTTGCTCGACGACTCCACGCGTTTTGAAACGCTGGCACGGGCGGCCGGTGTTGATATCACGTGTGAGGTGTGGCCGCAGATGCAGCACTGCTTCCAGATCATGGCCGGCCATGCACCTGAAGCCGACCAGGCCATCGCGCGTTATGTCGCCTGGGTCAGGCCCAAGCTCGGCTTGTAAGGCGTTGGGCGCGCACGCGGGTTCGTGCGACAGCGATGCTGCTCAAGGCCCACCGTTGTCAGCGTGCCTGCGCATTTTAGTCCAGCTTGAGATTAGCTGACATCAGCAGCGCTGGCACTGCAGGATCATCGGCATCGGTTACCACTACGATTTTTGGATCTGCGTGATTGCCGATGATTTCAATGCCTTCGATTTTGCAAGGCGGTGTGACACTGCGCACCCAGCGTATTTGCCGATCGCGGCTCATAAGCCCGATAGCGGCGCCAGCAAAAGCGCCATCGTTTTGCGGGTCTTCAGTGTCTTCGGCAACGGCGGTGAACAAGCACTCACCGCTAACAAGCGCGCAGGCATCGCTGAAACACAGTGGCACGCTCTCGATACAACCTAAATCAAAGCGCTGGATCTGAAAGGCGTGTGGCGCCGGTAAGTGATCATCACCCAGGCCGTTCAACAAGGGTGCCAGATCACCACTGGCAACCGCGTTCACACCGGCGCCCTTGTTGCCACGTTGCAGCAGGTGAATCTGACTATCGCTCACCCATGCGCCTTCGATGTTGAGTTTG
>JAYUQF010000575.1:0-2607 GCA_043756885.1 Pseudomonadota bacterium | reverse complement strand
GCAACCAGGCGCTGATCGAGCCCATGAACGTTGCGCAGAAACTGCAATTATTTGAACAACTGGTGAAGGTTGGCTTCAAGGAAATCGAGATCGGCTTTCCGGCCGCGTCGCAGCCCGATTTCGATTTTGTGCGGCGCTTGATCGACGGCAAGCTGATCCCGCAGGACGTCACGGTGCAGGTTCTGACCCAGGCTCGCGAAGAATTAATCGCGCGCTCCTTTGAGGCCTTGCGCGGCGCCAAACACGCCATCATGCATCTCTATAATTCGACCTCGACCGTGCAGCGCGAGCAAGTCTTCGAACTCGACCGCGACGGCATCAAGGCCATTGCGGTACAAGGCGCGCAGTGGCTGAAGTCCTATGCCGCACGGTTTCCCCAGACCGAGTGGGTGTTTGAATACTCGCCGGAAAGCTTCACCGGCACCGAGCTCGATTTTGCCGTGGAGGTCTGTGATGCAGTTCTCGACGTCTGGCAACCCACAGCAGCAAAACCGTGCATCTTGAATCTGCCCTCGACCGTCGAAATGGCAACACCCAATGTGTATGCCGACCAGATCGAATGGTTCTGTCGTAACGTCAAAAAGCGCGACGCCGTGATCATAAGTCTGCACACCCACAACGATCGTGGCTGCGCGGTGGCGGCAGCTGAACTCGCGACCATGGCAGGTGCGCAGCGTGTTGAAGGCACCTTGCTCGGCAATGGTGAACGCACCGGCAACATGGACATCGTCACGATGGGTATGAATCTCTACAGCCAGGGCATCGATCCACAGCTGGATTTTTCGCGCATGGACGAAATCATCCGCTGCGTGAATCAATGCACACAGTTGCCGGTGCATCCGCGCCATCCTTATGCGGGTGAACTGGTATTTACGGCGTTCTCCGGCAGTCATCAGGATGCTATAAAAAAATGCCTGGCCAAGCGTGATGAGCACACACCGTGGGACGTCGCCTATTTACCCATTGATCCCGCCGATCTTGGCCGCTCCTACCAGGAGGTCATACGCATCAACAGCCAGTCGGGCAAGGGTGGCATCGCCTATGTACTGGAACAAAACCAGGGGTATCAATTGCCACGCTGGTTACAGATCGATTTTTCGGGCGTAGTGCAAAAATACGCCGAAGACAGCGCCAGCGAAGTTGAGCCGCGCAAGATAGTTGATCTGTTCGAGCAACATTACCTGCGCGCACCGTCCCCCTATGAATTGATGGGTTACCAGGCAACCCGTGAACATGGTGAAGATCGATTGACGGCTACTTTGCGCGATGACGGTAAACCCATCGCTCTGCAGGGCCGCGCGAGTGGTGTGGTCGGCGCGTTTGTCGATGCGCTTGAACGCCATAGTGGCAAGAAGCTGGTGCTGGTTGAGTACAGCGAACACAGCTTGAGCAGCATTGCCGGCGCAGGTGCCGAAGCGGTGGCTTATGTGCAGTTGAATCTCGACGGTCAACGTTATTGCGGTGTCGGTCGCAGCAGTGACATCGTTGAAGCGTCACTGCGTGCGATCCTGGGCGCGGTCAATCAGCGCGCGCGGCTCGCGCCGGGTGTTGCTGCCTGAGCTAACTTCTTCACCTCTGTTACTGACCGGGCGCCTACGGGCGCCTGGTCTTTTTCTGGCCACCAGCGGCGCGCGCCGATTGGCAAGCCACATGCACACCGCCAGAATGCCCGCTCGCTCCTCACCCGCCCAGGATCATGCCCGCCCCAACTCAGCCTATTGATGCCGTACTACCGGCGCTGCTCGCGAGCTTGGCCATGCGGCCACGCGTGGTGCTCGAAGCCCCGCCCGGGGCGGGTAAAACGACACGGGTGCCCTTGGCTTTGCTCACGGCCAGCTGGTGCACCGGCAAGATCTTGATGCTGGAGCCGCGCCGCATCGCGGCACGCGCAGCGGCGTCCTATATGGCAATGCAACTCGGCGAAACAGTGGGGGACACGGTCGGTTATCGCATTCGTTTTGAGCGCAAGATCTCAGCACGCACCCGCGTTGAGATCGTGACCGAGGGCATCCTCACGCGCATGTTGCAGGACGACCCCTTGCTCGACGGAATTTCTGCCGTGGTGTTTGATGAATTCCATGAGCGACATCTGGCCAGCGATCTGGGACTTGCGATGTGTCTTGAAGTGCAGGCGGGTGTGCGGCCGGAACTGCGCCTGATAGTGATGTCGGCAACGCTCGATGGTGAACGACTCGCCCTGTATATGGACGCACCGCGTGTTACCTCAGAGGGTCGCAGCTATCCGGTCGACGTGAGTTATCTGCCCTTGCTGGCCCGCGAAACGCCCGATCTTCAATTCAAACGTGCGTTACGACAGGCGCTGGACGAGACCGATGGCGACATCCTGTGCTTTCTGCCAGGTAAGGCCGAGATCGAGCGTGCTGCGCGCTTGTTGAGCGATCTCGACGTGCCACTCGAAGTGCTGCATGGCGAATTGAGTACGCAAGCACAAGCGCAAATTTTGTTGCCCGCCCAAGGCCGCCGCGTGGTGCTTGCCACCAATGTCGCCGAATCCAGCGTGACCCTGCCGGGGGTGCGCGCCGTGGTGGACAGCGGGCTTGCCCGCGAGCCGCGCTTCGATCCGATGAGCGGCATGAGTCGTCTGGA
>JAYUQF010000574.1:0-2611 GCA_043756885.1 Pseudomonadota bacterium | reverse complement strand
CTCGCCTCGGCAGTCTGGCCAGCCCGACGCGTCGAGTGTGTCTTGCGCAACTGGGCAGCGCAGGTCCCGCCCAGCCGACCTGCACGGCGCTCCTGGAGTGAAAACTTGCATGCCCTTGTGAACAGGGTCACGCTTCGCGCACCATCGTGGCTGGCGCTAGACTCCTATCCCTATAATGCGGTGGTCGCGCAGCACCGAGACAATCACAGTAGGCGTGCGCGGCAAAGCACCATCCAGGCAGACCTTGAACCATGCTGGAACGACTTTTCAATAAAGCGCTATCTCTCGTCATTAATGGCGAAGAGATCTCCTTTCACACACTTGCCGAATTCGAATTTGCTTTAGGTGGCCGCACTAATGTGCCGGCCAGTAAACTCGCGGATCTCATCGTCCTCAGTCCCGATGACCTCAAGCGCGAAGCAAAAAGCATCAAAACCGTCGAAAAACGCTTCGTGGATATTCTCTCGCGCTCGATCGCGCAACCCGGCGAGATCGGTCGTCTGGTGCGCGAAGTTGATATCCAGGTATTTTCCAATGATTACGACTGGCGCAGCATTTTTAAGGCGCTCAACCATGAAGACGATTCGTTCGACGAACTGCGTCGCGTCGCAGTCGTAAAATACATGCAATACCTGCGCTCACGGCAGGATGTCATCAAACAAACCTACCGGGTCAAGCTCAAGGAATCCGACAAACAACTGGAGTCCGCACGCGCACACGGACGCGATATACGTTCGCCGATCGAAGACACCAAGGATCAGTTCAAAGAAACCAGCATCTTTGATTCGATATCGATCGAGGCACCGCTGCTGGCCCTGTCGAGCGTGGCCTTGACCCGCTTGCCCAAGGGTGAGGCGGTCAGTATTAAACCGCGGCCCGCTACTAACTTCGATCTGCGCCTGTCCAAACACCCCTTCATATTTCGTAACGGTGCGCAGCGCGAGCTGGTTGACGAACTAGGCAACGTGCATGCAATTGAGGCGGGCAAGAATATCGTTGGCCGCGATGCGGTCTGCAATATTGTGGTCGACAATTCGCTGCGCGATGTGTCGCGTATGCACCTGATCATCGAGCCGCTTGAGGGCGGTGTTTTGCGCTTTACCGATCTCTCGTCCCACGGCACTTTTTTGCCCGCAACGCTCGTGCCTTCCAGCGAAGGCTGAGTGGTGCGCTTAGTGTTCGGGTAGTACAAGACCCTCGAACAGTTGCTCAAATTCTTCACGGGTGCTCGCGGCGATCGCCCGATCGACCATTTCATGGGTCAAGTGCGGTGCGAATTTTTCAATGAAGTCGTACATATAGTTGCGTAAAAATGCACCGCGCCTGAAACCTATCTTGGTCACGCTGTAATCAAACAGATGGGCGGCCGGCAAGGCCGTCAGGCCGTGGTCTTCTTTGGCGTCGTAAGCCAAGGTCGCAACGATCCCCACCCCCAGACCGAGCTTCACATAGGTTTTGATAACGTCGGCATCCACTGCTGAAAAAGCCACGCGCGCCTCGACGCCGGCCGCTTTGAAGGCATCATCTAGTTGTGAGCGCCCGGTGAAGCCGAAGACGTAGGTGACAATCGGATATGCGGCGATGGCTGCGAGGGTCAGAGGTTGCACTTTGGTTAGAGGATGACCATCGGGCACCACGATGCTGCGATTCCAGCGATAGCAGGGCAGCATTACCAGGTTGTCGAATAACTCCAGGGCTTCGGTTGCGATCGCAAAATCAACGCTGCGGTTGACTGCCAATTCAGAGATCTGCAGTGGCGTGCCCTGATGCATGTGCAATGAAACCTGGGGGTATTTGCCGATAAAACTCTTGATAGTCGGCGGCAGCACATAACGCGCTTGGGTGTGGGTGGTGGCAATCGACAAGCTGCCACGGCCGCTGTCAGTGTTCTCCTGTGCGATACGGCGGATATTCTCGACTTCGCCCAGAATGCGCCCGGCCACCTCGATAATCCCGATGCCAGCTGGGGTCACCGCGGTCAGATGTTTGCCGCTGCGCTGAAAGACCTGCACACCGAGCTCGTCCTCAAGTTGACGGATCTGCTTACTGACGCCGGGTTGCGAGGTATAGAGACTTTCAGCCGTGGCAGACACGTTCAAGCCGTGCCTGGCCACTTCCCAGATATAGCGCAGCTGTTGCAGTTTCACTGCCCCTCCGGCGGGTCAAATGGATAAGGGCGCTGAGTATAGGGCGCAACGACCACCCACACTGGTCAGCGTGTGATGCGTGCCAGTACGCGATCGTGGGCCGCCCAATGATCGGCATGACACCAGGTGGACACCAATTGCGCGATTTCAAGTTGACGTAGCGCATCGCCGGCCATGCCCTCGCGCTGCGCGCGGGCCAGTGCCTTAAACGCCCGCATGACCTGCGGCTTGCGTTCACAAAATGGCGCGAGAAATTGTTCGGTATAACTTTCGAAATCCTCACTGGCCGGGTTATACCCCTGGATAAGTCCCAGCGACAAAGCCTCTTCCACCGCCACCAGATCTGCGCGACACAGCAGACGCAGGGCCTGGGCCGTGCCAACCAGGCGCATGAGATCACTACCACCGCCCCATGCCGGCGCAATATTGAGCGTGCCTTGCACAAACGCGATACGCACATGGGG
>JAYUQF010000573.1:0-2611 GCA_043756885.1 Pseudomonadota bacterium | reverse complement strand
CGGCATTTTCACTCTCGCGCACACCACCGCAGATGCGTCATACCTTGGGCGCAGCGGGCGCTGACAATCACTCGGTTTTGCATGCACTCGGTCTGGATGATGAAACGATCACGCAACTGCTGCGCGATGGTGTGATTTAGAGCAGGCGAGTTGAGACCGATAAAACATCAGAGGACAAAACATGAGCAGCGGTAATCTCAGTATCGAACGAGACGGTCCTATCGCTTACGTGGTGTTGGACAACCCGGCCCGCCGCAACGCCATCAGTGCTGCCATGTGGCGGTCTTTCCCTGCGGTATTAACCGAGCTTGGTGATGACCCGACGGTGCGCTGCATTGTTTTGCGCGGCGCTGGCGACATCGCATTTGCTGCCGGCGCCGACATCTCCGAGTTCGAGAACAATCGTGCCGATGCTGACGGTGCGCGCAATTACGAAGCCGCCACCGCCGCTGCCCATCACGCCCTGGAAGCGACGCTAAAACCGGTCATCGCCCAGATCCGCGGCTTTTGTATCGGCGGCGGGCTGGCCGTCGCACTCAGCTGCGACATGCGTTACTGCGCGGCCGACAGTCAGTTTGCCATTCCTGCCGCACGCCTGGGCCTGGCTTACGGCCTGCACGGCCATCGTCGTCTGGTCGCAACCGTTGGCCATGCTGCTGCGCGGGAAATCATGTTCAGCGCACGGCGTTATGACGCGCCGGCGGCGCAAGCGCTCGGCTTGGTGAATCGGGTACTGCCGGTAGCAGAGCTTGAGACGTATGTGCGCGCATTGGCGATGGACCTGGCCGCCAACGCACCACTCACCCAGGCGGCGTCTAAAGCCGCCATCAATGCGGTGATCGCCGAACAGGGTGATTTTAAACAATGCGAGGCGCTGATCGGGCGTTGCATGGCCAGTGCAGATTATCGCGAAGGCCGCACCGCCTTCATGGAAAAACGCAAACCCAATTTTGCAGGACGCTAAGCTGTAGGTCCGACAAATTCGGACTACAGTGATCGAAACTTAACCCCGACCCCCACTGGCAAGCGGCAGAATAGCTCCCCTCAGAACTTCGGTTCTTCCCACCACGGAAAAAAATCCGGCAGGTCGCGACTGACTTTGCCCGGAAACTGCGGCGTACGCTTTTCAAGAAACGAACTCACCCCTTCTTTGGCATCGGCGGTCGGGCCCAAAGCATAGATGCCACGGGAGTCGATGCGATGGGCGGCCATGGGATGATCTGCGCTCAACATGCGCCACATCATGTGACGGATGAGCGTGACCGAGATGGCCGAAGTGTTTTCGACAATTTCTGTCGCAATCGCCACGGCCCGTGGCAACAGCTCTGCCGGCGCCAGTACTTCTTTCACCAAACGGCCCTGTAAAGCTTCGGCAGCGGGGAATACCCGTCCGGAATAAGACCATTCCAAAGCCTGCGACACACCGACGATGCGGGGCAAGAACCAGCTTGAGCAGGCTTCCGGCACGATGCCCCTGCGCGCAAACACAAAACCGAAACGCGCATCGCTGGAGGCCAGCCGAATATCCATCGGCAAGGTCATGGTCACACCCACACCCACGGCTGCGCCGTTAATAGCGGCGATCACGGGCTTGCGCGATTCATAGATACGCAAGGTCAGCAGGCCACCACCGTCGCGGTGGGTTTGCGCGGTGCGCTCGCCGCGTGCGGCGTGGTCAAAACTACCGGCACCGGCGGACAGATCGGCCCCTGCACAAAAGCCCCGTCCTGCGCCCGTCACGATAATCACCCGTACATCATCATCCGCATCGGCCCTTTCGAAGGCGTCGAGCAGTTCGCGCAACATGGTATGGGTGAACGCGTTGAGCTTGTCGGGGCGATTTAAGGTGAGGGTGAGGATGCCCTTGTCGACACTGTAGAGGATCTGTTCGTAGTGCATGGGCTGCAGGGTTCCGGAAGAAAATGTAAGCGGCGGGTGTTGGCAACAAATGTGCGAATAACTTCGCCTAGCGCAGGCGCAAATTCATTCGCACGAAAATTTGCACAGCGTTCGCAGAGATCCTCTAGACCTCTGCGAACATCCAAACCTCAGGACACAAAGCGTCCCATCATCAAATCTTCGACGGTGGTGGTCGTCAACAGATTCATATCTTTATCGAGCACGTCGAACAGCCGGCCATCATCGGCCTGCATGCTGAACAACACGACGGTGCCTTGTGCGCCGCCATTTTCCATATGCAGGTCACCCCCATTGCTGCGCGCAAAATGCCCGGCCTGGCGCACCTTGTGGATGGTCTCGGTGGCGGTGGTTTCGAGCAGGTGATGCTCACCTTCGAGGACCAGGGTGGTACTGCTGGAGAGATGGCGGTGGAAATGGCAGTAGGCGTTGGGTTCCCATTTGACCAGGAAGTCGACGCGACCTTCGGCGACATTGCCACCCAGCACGGCAATCCAGTAGTCGATAGGGAAGTCGAAGTTGGGGCCACCCAGCAGGTGATGCCAAGTGATGTCAGCAGTCTTGAAGCCCGACAGCGCGGTGGTCGGGACGGCTTGCAGTTTGCTCATGGTGGGTGATCTCCGATTGAAGTGCAGCGATTGTAAGGCGCGGCAGCGGGCGGCGCGACCATCAAAAGATCACCCAGGCGGCTACC
>JAYUQF010000572.1:0-2621 GCA_043756885.1 Pseudomonadota bacterium | reverse complement strand
TAAATACCGCGTCGACAAAAAAATCTAATTTGCCATTGTGTGCCAATACCGCCTGACCGATATGGATCAGCTCGGTGGCGCCCTCGCCAACGATGTGCACACCGAGCAAGCTGCGATCCTCGAGCGACACCAGCAGCTTCAATAGCCCTTCACGCAAACCCAGGATCTGGCCACGGGATGTTTCACGGAAACGTGCAATACCACTTTCGTAAGCGATGCCCGCAGCGCGCAATTCTTCTTCGGTTTTGCCCACCACGCTCATCTCCGGCACCGCATAAATGCCAAACGGAAAAATCTCATTGGCCGACGCTTTGACCGCGCCGTTAAAGGCGTGGGCGGCGGCCTGGCGCCCTTGTTCCATGGACGTCGACGCTAGCGCCGGGAAACCAATCACATCACCGGCCGCGTAGATATGCGGCACCTTGGTTGCAAAATTGCTGTCAACTTCCAGCCGCCCGCGGCTATCGGGCGTGAGGCCGGCCTTTTCCAGTTGCAACTTGTCGGTGTTGCTCTGCCGGCCCGATGCAAACAAGGCCATGCTGGTGCGGATACGTTTGCCGCTGGCGAGGCGCACCACCAGCTTTTTGTCATCGATAACATCAACACCCTCGACGGTTTCGCCCAGCCTGAAGCTCACACCCCGGTCGCGCAGATGATGAGTGAATTCATCGACGATTTCGCGATCGAGAAAATTGAGGATGTCACTGCGACCATCAACGATAGTCACGCCGATATCCAAGGCACTGAGCATGGCCGCGTATTCAACACCGATCACACCCGCACCAACCACCACCACGGTACGCGGCAGCTCTTTCATACCAAGGATATTGTCGCTATCGACCACGTTGGGGTGGTCGAAGGGTATGCCAGCTGGCTGCACCGGGCGCGAACCGGTGGCGATCAGAATTTTATCCGCCTCGATGGTGCGCACCTCATCGCTGCCGGTTTCAATACGCAGGACATGGGGCGATTCAAACACCGCATTGCCGGCAATTGTGTCGACAAAATTACGATGCAGCTTGTGCATTAATACTTCGATTTCGTGACGAACTGTAATGTCCAGACGCTGCATCAAGTCTGCGGCGGTGATGCGTTCTTTGACACGATAGCTGCGCCCGTAAAATCCGCGCTGGCGCCAGCCGGATAAATACAACACCGCTTCGCGCAACGTCTTGCTGGGGATGGTGCCGGTATGCACGCAGGCGCCGCCTATTGAAAATGAGCGCTCGACGAGGGCCACGGTGCGCCCGAGCTTGGCCGCTTGAATCGCGGCGCGCTGGCCCGCCGGGCCACTGCCGATGACGACAAAATCGTATTTGTTCATTACCTTCCTTTGCTTCCCGCCGAGACCATCAAAACGGTATTGCCCACGCTGGGCGCACCAGCCGCAGGATGGCTCGCACCCGGTAGTTGGCTTGTTTAAGCTGTAGCCTAGGGGCCTCGGGCGAAGTTCGAGTCCAGATCAACGGAAATTGCGCCGATAACTTGAGCCAGGCGCTTGGCCGAGCGCCACAGGTACGGCGCCGCAAGGCCCGACCGACCCACAATTAGCGAGGATCTCGTGTCACAACGCCCCATCGAACAAATCACCGAACCACGTTTGCGCGCAACTGCTGCAGGCGATGTGATGCGCGCCCGTCTGGCCGGCGTCATTAAAACTGCCGAGCAAGTCGTATTCGGTAAATCGGCGGAAATTCGCCTGGCGCTGGCGTGCCTGCTGGCGCGCGGCCATCTGCTGATCGAAGATCTGCCCGGCGTCGGCAAGACCACCTTGGCCCATCTGTTAGCGCGCCTCATGGGGGTCGAATTCAAACGGATCCAGTTCACCAGCGATCTGCTGCCGGCCGATGTGCTTGGGGTCTACGTTTATGAACGCGACGCAGCGCGCTTCACATTTCATCCTGGCCCGATCTTCACGCCGGTGGTGCTGGCCGACGAGATCAACCGCGCCACGCCACGCGCCCAGAGCGCGTTGCTGGAGGCCATGGAAGAGCGTCAGGTCACGATAGAGAATCAAACCCACCCATTACCGCGGCCGTTTTTTGTGATCGCGACCCAGAACCCCAGCGATCAGATCGGCACCTTTCCCTTACCGGAGTCGCAACTCGATCGCTTCCTTATGTGTATTTCCCTCGGGTATCCCGATCGCCGTGCTGAGCGCGCCCTGTTATCGGCGTCCGACCGGCGCGTGGCCTTAGCGGAACTGGCGCCGGTCTTAAGTCAGACGGAATTGCTCGCCCTGCAGGACAAGGTCGATGGGGTGCATATCAGCGAAGCATTGCTGGACTATGTGCAGGACTTACTCGATTACAGTCGCCGCGCGCCGCAGTTGCGCTGCGGATTATCACCACGGGCCGGGCTCGCCTTATTGCGCGCAGCGCGTGCATGGGCCCTGATCGATGGTCGCAGCCATGTCGGCCCGGACGATATTCAAGCGGTGCTGCCGAGTGTGGCCGTGCATCGCCTGCGCGCGAGCGATGCTACGCGCGGTATCGACGCCGGTTTTGTGCGCGAACAGTTGTTAAGCGCCGTGCCCATTCCGTGACCACGACCGCTGCGCGGGCGCTGCCACAACGCCTCGACCGCTTGCACGTCTACATTTTTCCCAACGGTAGTGGCGT
>JAYUQF010000571.1:0-2621 GCA_043756885.1 Pseudomonadota bacterium | reverse complement strand
CTTGGATCTTCGCAGGGCGTCCTCGCTTCGTCATCGGCTGCGCTCCCACGCATCTAACACGAGCCGAATTATAGACTATTTTGTAAACACCCTCTAAGGACCCAGGCGGAAATAATTTCGTCAGCTCCGAGGGTGGCGTGATTGCTGCAAGGCGCGTTTCGCAGGTAATGGCCCAGCCCTTGCCAAGAAACGCAACGCCGCAGCGGCCGCGCAGAGGCAGCCGAATGCCGAAATTATTTCCGCCTGGGTCCTAAGTGGCGGCCTGCCTGAGATGTTCTTGAGCCGCGCTCAAGACCCACGCGCTCGTCAGACCACGACCGCCCCTGCCGGCGATGCGACAATGGTGGCCCGGCGCGCCGCCAGCGCGCGCCTTCAACCAGCCAAGAGGACAGCTCCATGGGGCGATTACAGGACAAGGTCTGCATCATTACCGGCGCAGCCGGCGGTCAAGGCGAAGTAGCGGTCGAGCTCTTTGTGCGCGAGGGCGCCAAGGTTCTGGCATCGGACCTTATGCCTGCTGGTGGTGCGCGCATCGCCGCCGTCATGGCGGCCCATCCAGGACAGGTGCATTACGTGCAGGGTGATGTCACCGTTGGCGCCGACCTCGACCGCATCGTGGCTGCGGCACTAACGCATTTCGGCCGTATCGATGTGTTGTTCAACAATCACGGTGTGATGGTCGGCAGCCCCTTCCTCGACACCACTGAAACGCAGCTAAACCAGGTATTGGATATCAACGTGAGGGCATCGTTTCTGCTCTCCCAGCGCGTGGCGAAGCAGATGGTGGCCCAAGGCGGCGGTGGCTCCATCATCCACAACAGCTCGGTGGGTGGTGTGGTCGGTTTCCCCGACATGGCAGCCTACGGTGCCTCCAAGGCGGGGGTTGCGCAGCTCGCGCGTTCCATGGCTAACGACCTGCGTGCTTACGGTATTCGCGTGAACGCCATTGCGCCGGGCGCCATCGATACTCAAATGCCGCGCAAATATCTGGAAAAATTCGACAACCGCGATGAGATCTGGAAGGCCATGGAACAAGCGCATTTGACCGGGCGCCTGGGCCGCCCCGAAGAAGTCATTCACCTGGTGTTGTTCCTGGCTTCCGATGAAGCCTCGTTCATGAACGGTGCGGTGGTGGCGGTCGATGGTGGCTATTCGGCGGTTTGATGTTTGGCGTCAGCGGCGCTCTGCGGCTCGCCGCTGAGCGCGATCAGAATTGCGGTTTAACCTCGGCCTTTTGATAGCGCTCAATGCCAGCGAGGATCTCGCGCTTAGCGCTCGCTGGGCCCTCCCAACCGCGCACCTTCACCCACTTGCCGGGCTCCAGATCTTTGTAGTGTTCGAAGAAGTGCTGGATCTGGAGCAAACGCTCGGGCTGTAGATCGTCAGGGGTATTCCAGTGTTTATAAATCGGCAAAATGCGATCGATCGGCACCGCCAGCAGCTTGGCGTCACCACCCGCTTCGTCATCCATCATCAACACACCCACCGGCCGGCAGCGGATGACCGCGCCGGTTGTGACTGCGAAGGGTGTGACCACCAACACATCGACCGGGTCACCGTCATCGGCGATGGTGTGGGGGATGTAACCGTAGTTACACGGGTAGTGCATGGCGGTCATCATGAAGCGGTCGACAAACAGCGCACCGGTGGCTTTGTCCACTTCGTATTTGACCGGATCGGCATTCATCGGGATTTCGATGATGACGTTAAATTCGTCGGGCAGATTGCGCCCGGAGTCGACCCGATCAAGATTCATACCGCAAGCTCCATTGGCGGCGCGATGGCCGAGCGCGATTGTACGTAGTGTGCGCGTTCAGGCCGACACGACGCGTGTTTCACGCGCTCAGTAATTCGACGGCGATCTGCGCCTTGCGCACAATAATCTGTTTGTAGCCGTCCAAATCAAAATCCCGCGCGCTGCCCATCGCACCCACCAGATAACGTTTATAAACCCCCTGGCGGATCGCGGCCAGACGCCACTGCTGAAACGCGCGGTAGTAGTCGATGTGTGTTAAGTCAAAACCGGTCAGCGCGGCATAACGTGCGACCAGCGCCTCGCGGCTGCTGAAACCACCGGCGGTGGTCGGCATAACGTCTTCGGCATCACCACGACGTTCTTCGGGCGCCAGCCAGGTATTGAGTAGATATCCAAGATCGGCCAGTGGGTCGCCCAAGGTGCACAACTCCCAGTCGAGCACAGCCTGAATGCGGCCGCCGGCGACGATCATATTCCCCAGGCGGTAATCACCATGCACGATACTCGCGCCATGCTGCGTCGGCAGACGTTCGCTGAGCAGTCGTAACGCCTCTTCCATTGCCGGGACCGCTTCGGTTTTGGTCTGCTGCCATTGCTGGGTCCAGCGCTTGAGCTGGCGTGCAATGTAATTTTCTCTGCGGCCCAGCTCACCCAGACCCACCGCGTCGGGATCGATCATATGCAAACGCGCCAGCACTTCGGCGACATCGATACTCAGGGCGAGACGCTCCGCGGCAGGAATCAACGCTGCGCTCTGCGCGTCGTGGGGCACCAGCCCGTGCACAAAATCCATGACAAAAAACGGCGCACCGTTGACGTCTAGGTCAAGACACAGGCCATGGCTTGGTGCGACCGGCACAGTGCT
>JAYUQF010000570.1:0-6940 GCA_043756885.1 Pseudomonadota bacterium | reverse complement strand
GAAACGGGCGCGACACGGTGTGCGCGTTGTACTGGTGCCGGGCAATCACGATGAGGCGCTGCGGGAACATGAAGGTGTGTCATTCGGCAATATTCGAGTTGTTCGTCATGGTGTTCATCACGCGCTTGATGGGCGCCGTTACCTGTTGATTCACGGTGACGAGTTTGATCAGGTTGCCCGTTATCACCGCTGGCTGACCGTGGTCGGTGATCATGGTTACAGCCTCATGATGGCTCTTAATCACTTGTTGTCACAACTGCGACGTGCTTTGGGTATGGCGGGACACTGGTCACTGTCGGCGGCCATCAAACGCAACCTGAAACACGCCGTTGCCTACGTGCGTGACTACGAAACAGCCGTCGCCAGTTATGCCGCGGAGCAAGGATTCGACGGTGTGATCTGTGGACACATCCACGTTGGCACGCAGAAAGACATCGAAGGTGTGCGCTATATCAACTGTGGCGATTGGGTGGAGAGCTGCAGTGCTGCGATCGAGCACCTCGATGGGCGCATGGAGTTGCTGGGTGCAAGCGGGGTGGCCGCGACCCACGACGCGCAGTCCGCGCCGGTCGCAGCACTGGGCGCCGGCGCACGATAAACAAGGCGCGCGAGTCCGCAACAATGCTGCCTGGCCGGTGCCTGCTAAGTAATTTACGCGAAGTTCTACCTTGACAGCTGCGCTGCCGAGGTCGCGGCGGGGTCGTTGTTTCGACGCGCCTGTGTCACACACTGGCGCGACACTTTCTGAACCCACGTGCTTTTGGGTTCGTCAATACAAGGAACAGGACAACATCATGATTGCCTTGGATGAAAGTCAGTTCGGGCCGTTGACGGCCGATATCGCCCAGAGTGCCAATTTATCCGCGAGCATTAGCCGCGCGTGTGCTATCGCGGCCCACACGCGCACCCATTCCATCGCCGATGTTGAGCATGTGGTGGTGCTTAGTCTGGGTAATCGGTCTTTCGACTACTACTTCGGCACGTTGAACGGCGTGCGCGGTTTCAGCGACCCGCGGGTCGCACGTCTAGCGGGTGGCGCTGCGCTGTGGACGCACGCCGATAGTGGCGCGGCGAGGTCTTATTTGACGCGCGTTGAATTGTCTTTTCTGTTTGCGCTCGCCGATGCATTCACCATCTGCGATGCCTATTACGGCACCGTGTTCGAAACTTCAGTGGGCTTTGGGTCGCTCGGCGCTTCTGCTTGGATGGGTGATCTGAGTGCAGATGCGGGCGCAGCAAAGTCCTCTGAGCCTTCTGCCGCCAAGCGCTTGGCCAATTTCGCCGACCTGGAACTGGGTAATATTTCATCGGCGGTCTATCGAGACCGTGGCCCGGCGCGCCACGGCGTGTGCAGCAATGTGTTTGAGGTGTTCCGGGAAGATGTGTTGTGCGCGCGGCTGCCGCAAGTGTCGTGGATTTCCCTGCCCGACATCTACGCCTCGTGTTCGACCATGCCAGGTTATGACAGCGCCTGGGATATTGCCCAGGTGCTCGATGCGTTGACGGCCAACCCGGACGTGTGGAGTCGGTCGGTTTTATTCATCAATGCCGAGCAGGCTGAGGGTTACTGCGATCGCCTCGTGCCGCCGCAGCCGGCCGCAGGTGCGACCGAGACGCCATCATTGGGCACGAAGCACCAGCCGCATGCATTTGCCGGCATGGGTATGCGGGTGCCGATGTTGGTGGCCTCGCCGTGGAGTCGAGGCGGTTTCGTCAACTCGCAAGTTTTTGATCACAGCTCGATCATGCGCTTCATCGAACGGCGTTTTAGTCGCGACCCTCTGACCTGCCAGGATAAAAACGTCTCGCGCCGGCAACGGGCCGTGGCTGGCGATCTGACTTCGGCATTTAATTTTGGACGACCCAATGCCCCGTTATCAGCGCTGTCGAGCACAATGTCCTATCTACCGGCGCGCAAGGCGCGCCATCCCGACGATATCGTGGTGTCAAGCGTAGTCGCCGAACATCCGCGGCAGGAACGCGCCGTACGACGGGCGCGCGCCTTGCCCTATCGCCTTGAGGTGCGCGGCATGCTGCAACCGATGAGCGACAACTTTGTCATCGAATTCAGTAACCGTGGCCAGTCTGCGGCGGTGTTTCAGGTATGTGCCACGGGGTGCGACCTGGCGCCGCGCGACTATACAGTTGAGGCCGGTGGTCATCTCAGGGACAGCTGGGCCTTGCCTGCCAACGGTTGTTACGATTTCACCGTGCATGGCCCCAACGGCTTTTTGCGCGCATTCAAAGGGCGGGTGCTGGCCGCGGACGATGCACTGCTCGAAGCCCATATCGAATGTCGACACGAGGGCAAAAAAGAGCTGTCGTTGGCGGTCGCCAATTTTGGCAAAGCGGCCGAGACCATCCGCATTCGCGACAGCTACACGGGCGAAGTAAGCTGCACAAGCTTAAACCCCGACGACGTTCTTGCGCACAGCCACGGCTGTGTGCGGCAGCTCGGATGGTACGACCTGCTTGTTACCAGCGACGAGGATGCCAATTTTAGTTGGCGATTTGCCGGACACATTGAAGATGGCCGCGATAGCATCAGTGACCCGGCATTGGGTCGGGGCACGATAGAAGATTAAGCAGCCAATGACGGACGCGGCCGATCGGCGTCGCTCTGTCTGGTGGGGGTAAGCACTGCGCATCACAAAAGCGCCCGGTAAAAACGCGAAAGGCCCCTCGCGGGGCCTTCCATAACAAGCCAAGCGCGTGCTCGGACAACGGGCTCACAGCATCCGGGCGAAATCGGAGACCGTGTACTTCTCGGCAACCGCTCCATTTTTGTCCATGAATTCAATCAGCAGATCCTCGTCCCCACGCTGGGAAACATAGCTCACCACGCCTTGTGGCCCAACGACTTCTTCGTGCACATCGCCAATCGGCTGGAAACAAAAATCACCCGGTCCGAATTCACAGCCGGTGGTCAGATTTTTCACGCTGCCTTCGAGAATAAAGATCGAGGCGTCGGCGTTATGCCGGTGAATTCCGGGATTGTGCCCGGGGCCGGTGCGCGCCAGGTACTGCACGGCGTGGTGCTGCATGTCGACCGCCAGGACTTTGATCTGAATGCCGGGCCCGCAATTGATCCACGGGGACTTTGAAGCGGCTCCGGATAGAACCTTGATCATGTTTTCGTCTTTCATGACAGCAGCCATCGTTGTGATCTCCAGTGAGTAGTGTGATTCATGCTACCGCCGGGCGATCGGGGCGGCAATACGTCGAAAAGTGGGGGTGCAGCCGATTGAGGGACCCGTGCAACTCGCCCCGCCGGAGCAATTTCTCATTGGGCGGTGGTGCGATAGCATGGCGCCGCGCCAGATGGGCGTGACGTCCCAACCGCAAGCCCATAAAAGGAAGCCACCATGCTCGAACGCTACGCAAAGTACACCGCGCTGGACCTCGATTCGCCCGCACCGCGAGTATTGCGCATCACCTTCAACAAACCCGATACCTTAAATTCGCTGGATGAGGACGGCCACCGCGAGTTGACCTACATCTGGCGCGATATCGACGACGACCCCAACGTCAGTGTTGCGATCTTGACCGGCAAGGGCCGCGCGTTTTCGTCCGGTGGTGATTTCGGCATGATTGAAAAGATGATCGACGACCATAAGGTCCGTGCCCGCACCTGGAAGGAGGCACGGGATTTGGTTTACAACATCATCAACTGCTCCAAACCCATCGTATCGGCCATCAACGGCGCGGCGGTGGGTGCGGGTCTGGTGGCCGGCCTGCTGGCCGACATTTCAATTGCGGGTAAATCAGCACGCATCGTCGATGGCCACACGCGCCTGGGCGTAGCCGCCGGTGATTCGGCCGTCATGAACTGGCCGTTGCTGTGCGGTATGGCCAAGGCTAAGTACCATCTATTGATGTGCGAGCCCCTGAGCGGCGAGGAGGCCGAGCGCATCGGCATGGTCGCACTGTGTGTGCCTGACGATGAATTGCAGAGCCGCGCGCTGGCTGTGGCAGAAAAACTGCGCGACAGCGCGCCGGCCGCGACCCGTTGGACTAAATACGCGCTAAATAACTGGTATCGCATGGCGGGGCCCGCCTTTGATGCTTCTACCGCGCTGGAGATGTTGGGCTTCACCACGCCCGAAGCGGTGGAGGGCGTGCAATCTCATCGTGAGAAGCGCAAGCCGAAATTTGACCTCGATTCACCCTTATAAAAGCGGGTTGCCAGGTAGGGAGAACGAGGCCGATCAATCGGTAGTTGGAAGCGCGGCTGGGCCTGGCTTGTTGCAGTTAAACCTGCAAGCAAACTTGAACCTGTAGACAGGCCGCAAGCGTACAAGTGTGATAAGTAAAAAATTTTTCGACGTAAGGGGAGAAGTATGTTGAAGCAATACACACGTATCGCAGCGCTTGCGCTGGGACTGGCTGTGCTGAGTGGACCGACACTGGCAGTGGATACCAAGCCGGTGGCGCGTAAGCTCACAGCCGTCACAGCGGAACGCCTGGCCAAGGGCACCGCTGATGATAGTGGCTGGGTGATGTACGGCGGCAGTTACGACAATGCTCGTTACAGCCCACTGGCTGACATCAACCGCAAAAACGTCAAAAACCTCACAGCGAGCTGGGTCTTCCAGACCGGTGTCGCCGGGCAGCTCGAAGCGGCACCCATCGTCGCTGACGGTGTGCTCTATCTCACTGCTGCTTATAACAACCTCTATGCGCTGGATGCCAAGAGCGGTGAGCCGTTGTGGCACTACGAGCATCAGATGCCGGGTGATCTGCGCATCTGTTGTGGCCCGACCAACCGAGGTGTCGCCATCGCTGGCAACAAACTCTACATGGCCACGCTCGATGCCCGCCTCGTAGCCCTTGATCGCGCCAGCGGAAAAGTGGTGTGGAACGTGGTGCTGGACGACTATAAAAATGGCCATAGCGCGACCGCCGCACCCCTGGTCGTAAACAAGCTCGTACTTATTGGCAGCGCCGGTGGTGAATATGGCGCGCGTGGTTTTATCGACGCTTACGATCTCCAGAGCGGCAAGCGCGCGTGGCGCCGCTACACTATCCCCGTTGCCGGCGAGCCTGGTGTTGAAACCTGGGCCGGTGACTCCTGGAAAACAGGCGGCGGCCCGCCGTGGAATACCGGCACTTATGACCCCAAGAGCAATCTCGTGTTCTGGGCAACCGGCAACCCCTCGCCGGATTGGAATGGCGATGCGCGTGAAGGTGACAACCTCTATACCAACTCGGTGTTAGCCCTCGACCCGGTCAGCGGTGAGCTTAAGTGGCATTTCCAGTTCACTCCCCACGACGTGTGGGATTATGACGCCACTAACGGCATCGTAGTGACGGATCTCAATATTGGCGGCAAAGACCAACATGTGGTGGTGCAGGCTAACCGTAATGGTTACGTCTATGTGCTGGACGCCGCGACCGGCAAATTCATCCACGGCAATCAATATACCGAGCGCTTGAACTGGGCCAAAGGCCTGGATGCCAACGGTCGTCCACTGTTTGATCCGAAGTACGTACCCATGGCCGGCGGTAATCCCGAGTTTATCTGTCCCGGCAACGTCGGCGGCAATAATGGCTCGTTTACTTACGCCTACAGTCTGCAGAGCCGCATGCTCTACATTCCCAATATCGAGTCCTGCGGCAAGATGGAAAAAGAAACCTCGGTTTTCCTCAACGGCACGCCCTTCTGGGGCGGCGGTCCAGGTGTAACCGAGGGTGAAGATGGCGCGTCGTGGGGCACCGTGGTCGCTGCTGATCCCGCTACTGGCAAAATTAAATGGCGCTACAAAGACGACTATCCCATCGTCGGCGGTGCGCTGGCGACCGGCGGTGGCCTGGTGTTCACCGGCAACCAGACCGGTTATGCCCTCGCCTTGGACGATGCTTCTGGTGAGGTGCTGTGGAAGTTTCAGACGGGTTCGGCTGTACGCGGCCAGCCGGTGACATGGAAACAGGACGGGCGCCAGTATGTTGCCGTGTTGAGCGGTGGTGGTGGTATCGCGGTATCGATCATCGGCCAGCCGCAACTCGATACACCCGGCAGCGCATTGGTAGTGTTCGCACTGCCGGCGGGCAATTAGTGATGGCGCGCGCGTCGACTAAGCGCGGCGCGCGCGCCACGCTGGTCTGGCTGAGCAGCGTGCTGGTCGCGCTGCTCGGAACAGGCAGTATGAGTCTGGCGGCGAGCGAGACTAAACCGCTCAAGGTTTGTCTGCTGGCGTTTAACGCACCCTACTCAACGCGTGCCGAGGCGCGTGGTTTTGATCTCGACACGGCGCGCGCCGTGGCAGGCTATCTGTCGCGTCAACTTGAGATCGAGTGGACCGACAACGATCCCCACATCGAAGAATTCGACGACAGCGATTTCCCCCTGCGTAAGCTCGCTAAAGGTGCTTGCGACGTGATTTTCAGCGTGCCCGGCCCGGCCGGCGATACGATGCGTGAAAGCCCCACGCTCACTCTCGGTGCGAACTATTACGGTGCTGCCTTCGAGTTGCTGAGCTGCGACAGCGCTGCGCCCAAAGGCCTGCGCGCGCTGCGCGGTATGAGCATTGCCATTCAGTCTCAAACCATCGCGCATTTTGCGGCCTTGATGGTGAAAGCCAAGCCCGCCAGTTATTTCTCCCTCGACGCCGCCTTAATTGGCCTGCAAAAACACGAAACCGATGCGGCCTTGTTATGGGGGCCAACCACCGGCTGGCGACTGAGCCAGGCCAAAAGTGAAGCCGACAAGGCTTGTGGTTTTGTCGCCGGTTATGAACCACCGGCGGCGGTCAGTTGGAATCTGGCAGTCGCGACGCGCAAGGACGACGAAGCCCTGCGCAAAAGCATCGATGCTGCTCTGACAGATCTCAATACGCAGGGTGAACTAAAACGCATTGCGGCCCGCCACGGTGTGCCTTTACGTGCGTCTTTTGAGCGTACCTATAGTCTTGGTGCTTTGAACGATCTGCAGCAGGGGCGC
>JAYUQF010000569.1:0-6942 GCA_043756885.1 Pseudomonadota bacterium | reverse complement strand
CTCCTATGACCTCAACTTCTCGAACCGCCCGGTGCGGACCCGCATGCCGGGTGGTGTGGCAGGGGTGCAGCCTAGCGCTGCACCCTATGCCGATCACAAAAAAAGACCGGACTGAGCGCTGGGTGTCGGCATCAAGACCGGCGCTATAATCGCCGGCACTAGGCAAGTAGGGGATGTGCAATGAATATCGGCACGATGGTGGTTTTGGGACTGGTGGCGTTTGTGGTGTTTACCGTCATCGGCATGTACAACGGCCTGATTGCAGGACGTAACCGTTTCACTAATGCATTCGCTCAAATCGATGTGCAACTGCAAAGGCGTTACGACCTGATCCCAAATTTAGTGGAATCGGTTAAGGCTTATATGAGCCATGAGTGCGAAACACTGGAAACTGTGATGGCGGCGCGCAATCAGGCGCAGTCGGCATCGCGCAGTGCGGCGGCAAGTCCCGCTGACGGCGCGGCTATTGGCGCCTTGGGCGCCGCTGAAGGCGCGCTGGGTGGCGCGCTGGGCAGGCTTTATGCAGTGGCCGAGGCCTATCCGGATCTCAAGGCCAATACCACCGTCGCCGAGTTGATGGAGGAGTTGACCTCGTCGGAAAACAAAGTCGCGTTTGCGCGCCAGCATTTCAACGATGCAGTCACCGACTACAACAATCGTCGCGAGCAATTCCCCTCCAACGTCATCGCCGGCATGTTCGATTTCCTCGCTGGGCAACGCTTAGTGCTGGAGACCCCTGCCGCGCGCGAAGCACCGAAGGTTTCGTTGCGCTGACCTGAGTCAGCGAGGCGGTGGCGACAGTTTGTAAGCGGCGATCAAGTCGCGTGTAATGAACTTCTACGAACATCAGGATCGCGCACGGCGCCGGTCCGGGTTTCTGGCTATGTTCGTCTGCTGGCGGTGATAGTGGTTGTGCTAGCCGTGAATGCCGTTTTGAACTCGACGGGTTATCGCACCGGTTAAAAAAAATGTCATCACAGCCTGCGCCGACTGTGTCATCGAGGATGGTCGGGTAACGCCGGCGGAAGCTGAACTGCTGCAGGCCATTGCGCTTAGTCTGGATTGAGCGTTGCCACCGCTGCCAACCGCGGCGATGGCGGGCTAAGTGCGGTTCAGGCCTTGGCGCTGGGGCGCGCTGAAGCTTGGGCGTACCAGGCCAGGGTGCGGGCATTTTCTGCCGGGATCGTAAACTTCACCCAGGCGACAAAATCGATCGCACACAAAGCCGTGATGTCGGCCATGGTGTAAACATCGCCGGCCACAAATTCACTTTCGGTCAGATAGATCTCCAACCACTTGAAGAAGCGCGCGATGGTTTGGCTGCCCCGTGCGACCAAACCAGCAATGGCGGGAATCACGTCGCCACCACCGCCGGGTATCGAACGCAGGGCAAAGTTTTCATGTTGGTTACGGAATACTTCGGAGCCGGCGATCATGCCGTCGAATTCCATTTTGCGTTGGCGTGCTTCTATGAGGGCAATTTCTCTCGCTGTGCGGCCGAGCAGTGGTGGATCAGGCTGCACGGCTTCGAAGTAGCGGCAGATGGCCATTACTTCGTCTATGCGGGTGCCGTCGTCGAGTTCCAGCGTCGGCAACAGGCCGCGCGGATTGATGGCCAGAAACGCTGCGCCGAGATTCTCGCCGTTACGGATGTTGATCTCGACTTTTGGCAGACTAATGTTCTTTTCGGCGAGAAAGATCCGTGCCCGTCGTGGGTTGGGTGCCATGGCACAGTCGTATAACTTCATTGCTGCTTGCTCCTTTTGTGCGTTTCTTTACGAGAGAGGGTGCGATTGTTTTATGTGGTGCTGCCAGCGGCATCATTAAACTGCAGCTCGGCCAGCCGCGCATACAGTCCACCGCCCTCGCTCAGATCGGCATGGGTGCCGGTGGCAACGATGTGCCCAGCTTCCAGCACCACAATGCGATCGGCGCTGCGCACGGTCGCCAGACGATGGGCGATGACCAGGGTTGCACGGTCGCGCATGAGTTCGTGCAACGCCTGCTGCACCAGCAACTCGGATTGCGCGTCGAGCGCGCTGGTGGCTTCGTCCAGCAACAAAATGGCCGGCTGTTTGAGTACGGCGCGCGCGATCGAAATGCGCTGCTGCTGGCCACCGGAAAGACGCACACCGTGTTCTCCAACATGAGTCTGGTAACCTTCCGGCAGCCGTTCAATGAAATCGGCCGCTGCCGCAGCTGCGGCTGCTGCACGGACTTCCTCATCGCTGGCATCGGGGCGGCCATAACGGATGTTTTCGAGGATACTGTCGGCGAACAGCACGGTGTCCTGGGCGACGATGGCGATTTGTCGGCGCAGTGCGCGGGGATCAACACGCGCGATATCGACGCCGTCGAGCAGGATGCGCCCTTGTTGGGGGCGATGGAAAGCGAGCGCCAAGGCCAGGACACTGGTTTTGCCGGCGCCCGACGGACCCACCAAGGCGATGGTTTCACCGCGTTTAAGGTCGAGTGAAAATGCACTCAGGGCCGCTGGTGTGGGGCGCGAGGGGTAACTGAAGGTGACGTCCTCGAAACGCAGCTCACCGCGCGAGGGCAGTGGCAGTTCGTCTGGCACCGCAGGCAGCTCGTGATCGGATCGTACCGCCAGCAGTTCCACCAGACGGTCAGTGGCGCCAGCGGCCTGCTGCAGGGAACCGAAGATCTCGGAGAGTCCCGCAGTTGAGCCACCAGCAAACACTGCATAGAGCAAAAACTGGCTGAGTTCACCACCGCTCATACGCCCACTCACGACGTCCTGCGCACCTATCCACAACACCAGTACCAGGGCGCCGAACACCATGGTGATGGCGTAGGCGGTCAGCAATGCACGCTGACGGATGCGCCGCCGCGCTGCTTCGAATGCACCTTGCACTGCTTGTTCGTAACGTGTGCTGTGCAGATCTTCGAGAGTGTAAGCCTGTACTAAAGGCATCGCGTTGAGTACTTCACCCGCCAAGGCGGAGGTATCGGCCAAGCGGTCCTGGCTGGCGCGCGATAAAGCGCGCACGCGCCGACCGGCAAGAATGATCGGCACCGTTACCAGCGGAATGATCAACACGATAATGCCGGTTAGCCGCGGACTGGTGATCATCAACATCACGACCGCGCCAAACAAGGTGAGGGAACTGCGCAAGGCTATCGACAGACTACTGCCGACGACGGTCTGAATGAGGGTGGTATCGGTGGTCAATCGTGACAACAACTCACCACTCTTAGTCACCTCAAAAAAACTGCTGCTCAAGCCCAGCACATGACGAAAAACTGCACCACGCAGATCAGCCACCACTCTCTCGCCCAGCCATGACACTAGATAAAAACGCAAGGCGGCAAAACACGCGGTGGCCACGGCCAGCGCAAACAGGCCAAGAAAATAGCGATTGACGGCGGCGCTGTGGGCGGCGCTCAGACCGCTATCGACGACATAACGCACCGCAATCGGCATCGCCAGCGTCGAGAGGGCGGCCGCCAACAGTGCGGCTAACGCGCAAACGATGATGGTGCGGTAGGGATACAGAAACGGGCGCAGCCCGCGCAGACCGCTCAAACGACGTGTGCTGCGAGCAGCAGTGGGCGGAATTTGTGCTGCGTTCATGACGGTTCCGGACAGCGCCCAAGGCGCGTTTGGGCGCGTGACGATACCACACAGCACCGCCACCGATGGCGTACGGCGTCTATCGATCAGGCGGTGCTGAACGACTACAGTCTGGATAAAATCAACACCATGACAGGACCATTCAATCCCGCCGCGGAACGCAATAAAACACCGATTCTGCAGGCCATAACGCCGTATTTGACCCGTGCCAGCACGGTCCTCGAACTCGGCGCTGGCAGTGGCCAGCACGCGCTGTATTTTGCCAGTCAACTACCGCACCTGCGTTGGCAGGCCACGGAGCAGCCGGACAATCTGGCGGGGTTACTGCGCAATCTTGCAACACCAGCGCTGCCCAATCTGGCGGTGCCAATAGCGCTCGATGTGCTCATGCAACCATGGCCATGGCGCGAGCTGGATGCGATCTTCGCTGCCAACGTTGTGCAGTGCATGGCTTGGGAGGCCGTCGCGGCGATGTTCGGCGGTGTTGCCGCCGCCCTGGCCGCCGATGGCGTGTTCCTGCTTTACGGCCCGTTCAATCGTGATGGGTGTTTTACCAGTGACGGCAACCAGCAGTTGGATGCCTGGGCGCGTTCGCTGGACGGGCGTTTCGGGCTGCGCTCCCGCGCAGCGCTTGAAACACTGGCCGGCCAGCATCACTTGCGCCTGTGTCACGATCACAACATGCCTGCCAATAATCAATTGCTGTGCTGGCGCCGTTGCGATCCCTAGATCCCGACCGGAACCGCGCGCCATGACCGCCATCAGCACGTCGCTCGACAGTTTGCTCAGGGGCGCCCCTGCGCAGCAGGTCGCTGTTTATTACGCCGATCACACACTTACTTACGGCGACTTACTGTCTCGTAGTGAAAGTGTCGCTGCCGGTCTGCACGCCCGTGGTCTGGGCGAGGGTGATCGCATCGCGGTTTGGCTGCCGAATATTCCAGCTTGGTTGTGCCTCTTGTTCGCCTGCGCGCGGCTTGGGGCCGTGTTGGTCGCGGTCAACACCCGCTTTCGTGCCCATGAAGTGGCCGACATCGTGTCGCGCGCCGGGTGTTCCATGCTGGTGCTGTGGCCAGCTTTCAAAGACATCGATTTCAGCGGCATCCTCGCGGCTATCGAACCGACTGCTTTGTGTGGGCTTAAGCATGTCATCGTCTACGATGAAGCTGACGACACCAATACCGCAGTGTTAATCCCCGGCGTTCCGGTCAGCAATTTCGCCGCTCTGAGCGTATCGCCCGCGTTGGCTCCCATGCCAGGCACCGATACCCATCGCTGCGTCATCTTCACCACATCAGGCACCACCAAGGCACCCAAATTTGTCTGTCATTTGCAGCGTACAGTGGCGCACCACGCCCACGATGTCGCGCTTGCGTTGGGCATGCAGCAAGCCGGCAGTAAGGTTCTGCAGGCCTTGCCGCTGTGTGGTGTGTTTGGTTTTACGCAGGCACTGGCGGCGTTGGCCGCACGCGCACCGATGGTGATGCTGCCGGTGTTTGATGCGGCTGTGGCGGCGCGCCTGGTGCGGGAGTTGGGCATTACCCACATGAATGGTGTCGACGACATGATTGACCGCATGCTGGCCGAAGTTGCCGACCATGATGCCTTCCCCAGCCTCGAATATTTTGCTTATGCCTTGTTCAACCCCGCGCTCGATGACATTGTCGAACGGGCCGCCGCCCGCGGCGTGACCTTGCGTGGCCTGTATGGCATGAGTGAATGCCATGCGTTTTACGCGCTGCAGCCGGTGGCATTGAGCAGCGCTGAGCGGCGCAAAGGCGGTGGTGTGCCGGTCGCGCCGCAAGCCCGTGTGCGGGTGCGCGATCCGGATAGCGGTGTTTTGCTCGGGGTCGGAACATCCGGCGAAATCGAGATCAGCGGCCCGAGTCTCATGGCTGAATATTTTGGCGACGCCCAGGCGACGACCGCTGCTTTCACCAGTGACGGTTTTCTGCGCACGGGCGATCTGGGTTATTTCGAAGCCGATGGGCGTTTTTGTTATCTCGCACGGATGGGCGATGTGATGCGCCTGGGCGGCTTTTTAACCAGCCCGCTCGAAATCGAGTCGGTACTGGACGAGCATCCGGCGGTGAGCAGCAGTCAAGTCGTGGCAGTTGAGGTGGACGGTGCCCCGGCTGCGGTGTGTTTTGTGCTGGCTGCGCAAGCGGTACCGCAGGAAGCGGATGTGATCGCATTTTGCCGAGCGCGACTGGCGAACTACAAAGTGCCGTGTCGTATGTTCCTCATCGACGCCTTTCCGACCACATTAAGTGCCAATGGCACGAAGATCCAAAAAAGCCGCTTACGGGTACTTGCAACCGAGTTACTTGCCAGCGCTACAACATCAACAACGCCGCTAGGAGAAGACAAACCATGACACGTCTGAGCACTTTGAGTCGCAGTATCGCCGGCAAGGTCGCGCTGGTTACGGGCGCCGCCAGCGGCATGGGGCGCGCGACCGCCCATTTGTTCGCCGATGAGGGCGCGCACGTGGCGGTGACCGATCTCGATGCGGCAAAAGTGCAAGCGGTGGTCGATGAGATCAAGGCGGCCGGTGGCAGCGCCGAAGGCTGGACCTTGGATGTGGCTCAGGGTACAGACCGCGAGCGTGTGACAGCGGCTATCGTTGCAAAGTGGGGGGGCTTGGACATCCTCGTCAACAACGCTGGCATCTGTATCGAACGGCCCCTCGAAGCCGAAGATTTCGAAGCAGCTTGGGATCGCACACTCGATGTACTGCTGAAATCGCAGGTCATGTTGATCCGCGCGTGTTTGCCCCACCTGTTAAAGAGTGGCGCGGGGCGCATCGTCAATATCGCCTCGACTGAGGGCTTGGGTGCGACCAAGGGCATCAGCCCCTATACAGCCGGTAAAACCGGCGTAATCGGACTCACGCGTTCACTGGCGGTGGAATTGGCAACACGTGGGATCACGGTCAACTGTATTTGCCCGGGGCCGATCCGCACCGGCATGACCGCTGGTATTCCAGAGGAGGCCAAGGCCGAGTTTGCGCGCCGGCGGGTGGCCTTACGTCGTTACGCCGAACCTGAGGAAGTGGCGCAAGCAACGCTGAACTTCGTATTGCCGGCGGCGCAGTACATTACCGGCCAGCATCTTGCCGTTGACGGCGGTATGACTATACGTAATGCCTGAGCCGCGCCACCTTGCTCTGCACCCGCGTGGTCGCCGCGGTGCTGAGCAGCGGCTGAGATGGCAGTTACTCAGGAAGCGACGATGGCCCGCAGACCTTGCGGGCTGAGGATCTCTATCCAATAACCATCCGGATCTTTGATGAAGGCCAGGCCTTTCATCTTGCCGTCGTCCGGGCGTTTGACAAATTCAATACC
>JAYUQF010000568.1:0-2632 GCA_043756885.1 Pseudomonadota bacterium | reverse complement strand
GCGCGCCCGACGCTGGCCTCGGTGATAACGGCATACAACGCCGCGCTTTTCTGCGCGGCTCCGTCGGCGCGGCGGCTGTGCTGGCTGGCGACGCCGCCGCGGGGCCGCTGCTTGTACCGGATTCATCGCGGGTCCTCGGTAAGCCGGTGGCCAGCGACCCTTACGGACATCCATCGCGTTATGAAGCCGGCGTCATCCGCCGCCAGAGTCCGGGCCTGACACGCAGTAACGAGTCGTCGATAGCGTTTACACCCCTGCAGAACCTATTTGGCACCATCACCCCCAACGGCTTGCACTTCGAGCGCGATCACGCTGGCCTGCCCGATGTCGACCCCGCCTTGCATCGGCTGGCCGTGCATGGCCTGGTCGCCAAGCCCAAGCTCTACTCGATGGATGACATCGCGCGTCTGCCGTCAGTCTCGCGTGTGCACTTTATCGAATGCGGTGCAAATTCTGGAGTTGAATGGGCCAACGTGGCGGTGCCGACGGTGCAATTCACGCACGGCATGTTGTCGTGCGCAGAATACTCGGGCGTGTTGTTGTCGACCCTGCTGGAAGACGTGGGCATCGATCTCAAACGCGCCCGCTATCTGCTCGCCGAGGGCGCCGACGGGGCCGCACTGACGCGCACCATTTCGTTGGCGATGGCGCTCGACGATGTGCTGCTGGTGTACGGCCAGAATGGCGAAATGTTGCGTCCGGAAAACGGTTACCCGCTGCGCTTGGTGGTGCCGGGTGTGCAGGGCGTATCGAGTGTGAAATGGCTGCGTCGTATCGAGGTCGGCGATCAGCCATGGCACACCCGCGAAGAGACGCTGCATTACAGTGATCTCATGCCCGACGGCAAAAGCCGTCAGTTCACTTGGATCCAGGAAGCAAAGTCGGTCATCACCTCACCTTCAGGCGGCATGACGCTGTTGGATAAAGGCGGATATTACGAGATCAGTGGTTTGGCCTGGTCGGGGCGCGGACGCATCAAACGTGTTGATATCTCGACCGACGGTGGACGCAATTGGCGCACCACACACATGCAGGAGCCGATAGTCAGCAAAGCACTCACGCGCTTTCGCGCCGACTGGGTGTGGGATGGCGCGCCGGCCCTGCTGCAAAGTCGCTGCATCGATGAAACGGGTTATGTCCAGCCCGCCATGCGTCAACTGCGCGAAGTGCGTGGCACGCGCTCCATCTACCACAACAACGCGATCCAGACCTGGCAAGTGACCAGCACCGGCGAGGTGCGCAATGTCCAGCTTTAACACGCTAGTGCTGGCTGTGGTGTTATGCGCCGGCAGTGTGTCGGTTGGCGCCACCAGTCGCTGGCATGGGCTAGGACGGGCAGTCACAGCTGAAGAATTGGCCAGCTGGGATATCGATGTGCGGCCAGATGGTGCAGGGCTGCCGCCGGGTTCAGGATCGGTGGCCGAAGGGCAGCTTGTGTATGACGAGAAGTGCGCCAGTTGCCATGGCACATTTGGCGAGAGCAACGACTATATCGCCCTCGCCGGCGGTGTCGGCTCGTTAGCTGGTGATAGTCCGCAGCGCACCGTTGGTAGCAAACTGAACTACGCGACCACACTATGGGATTACATCAATCGATCCATGCCGTTTAATAACAGCAAAACATTGAGCGGCAATGAGGTCTACGCCGTTACCGCCTACGTGCTCAACCTCAATGAGATAGTGCCGGCCGATGCGGTGCTCGATCAGGTCTCTTTGCCCAAGGTCGTTATGCCCAACCGCGAGGGTTTCACGCGCGAGCACGGCATGGCCAGCAAGGCTGGTAAAGCGGATGTCACCACCACTGCCTGTATGCAGAACTGCACAACAGCCGAGATTAAAGTAGTGTCCGAGCTGCCGCAGGGCTTCACAAACCAGATGTACGGCGATATCCAGACCCATTTCCGGCGCTTCGACCAAGCGTCGCGCCCAGCGCCAGTCACCGCTAGCGTGCACACTGGCCTGGCGCTGGCGCAGAGCAATGGCTGCGTAGCCTGCCATGACATCGAACAAGCGCGTGTCGGCCCCGCATTTTTGGCCATCGCCGCGCGCTACAAACAAAACTCGAACTCAGCAGCGGCCATGCGTGACAAGATCCGCAGTGGCGGCAGCGGTGTGTGGGGTGGCGTGCCGATGCCGCCGCAGGCCCACATCCCGGATGGTGATTTGGTGACGGTCGTGGACTGGATCCTCAAGGGCGCGTCGCGACAATGATTAATCTTCCAGTCCGTCGAAAATCTTCGATGGTTTGCCGCTTGGGCAGACCATCGACCATCGTCTTCCTATCGACGCCATAACACGCGGAGCAACAGAGCATGCAGCAAGTACGTCGTAATTTTCTCATTCGCGCCGGACAGCTAGGCCTGGCCGGCATCACGCTGACCAGCGGCTTGATGTCACGTCTGGTGCGCGCGGAAGAAACCCGCCCGGTGTTCACCGCTACCTCGATTGCAGACGCTTGGAAGGCGCTCGGGGTGAGCGATGCAAAGCCCTCGACCGACATCGCGTTTAAGGCGCCCGATATCGCCGAGAACGGTGCCGTGGTGCCGGTGGAAATCGAAAGCAAATTACCCAATACCCGCTCGATTACGATTCTGGTCGAAAAAAATCCACACGCGATGTCGGCTTCATTCAC
>JAYUQF010000567.1:0-2642 GCA_043756885.1 Pseudomonadota bacterium | reverse complement strand
TGGCGACGGTGCCGGTCATCCTCGCTAAGGGCGCGCAGTTTTACGCCGAATATGGGCGCGGTCGATCGCGTGGCACCCAGCCGTTTCAATTGGCGGGCAATGTTAAACACGGTGGGCTCATCGAAAAGGCCTTTGGTCTGACCCTGGCGGAATTGATCTTTGATTGGGGCGGTGGCAGCGCCAGTGGCCGGCCGGTGCGTACCGCCCAGGTCGGCGGTCCGCTCGGTGCTTATCTGCCGCGTGCGCAGTTTGATACGCCCTTAGACTACGAGTCCTTCACGGCCCGCCACGCCATGCTCGGCCACGGTGGCGTGGTGGTGTTTGACGACAGCGTTGATATGGCCGCGATGGCGCGTTTCGCCATGGAATTTTGCGCGCTTGAATCCTGCGGCAAATGCACACCCTGCCGCATAGGCTCGGTACGCGGTCGTGAGTTGATTGATCACATCATCGCGGGCCGCAAGGTCACACAAAATCTGGCCACCCTGCGTGAGTTGTGCGACACCATGATCAGCGCCTCGCTGTGCGCACTGGGTGGTATGGCGCCTTTCCCGGTGCTCTCAGCGCTGGAGCATTTCCCCGAAGATTTTGTGCGCGCTGGTCGTGATGCAGCCTGAAACACCCACGGAGTACCCGCGATGCGATCAATAGACGAAGCTGATCTCGGCACACCGGCGGTCAACAACGCAGACCTTGTGACGCTCTTTATCGACGGTCACGAGGTGAGTGTGCCGGCCGGTACTTCGCTCATGCGGGCAGCGGCCAGCGCCGGCATCGTGGTGCCCAAACTGTGTGCCACCGATAGCCTTGATCCTTTTGGCTCCTGCCGCCTATGCCTGGTGCAGGTAGAAGGCATGAAGGGCACACCCGCTTCGTGTACAACCGCGGTTGCTCACGGCATGCAGGTCACTACACAAAACGAACGTTTGGCCGCGCTGCGCCGCAATGTGATGGAGCTGTATATCTCTGACCATCCGCTGGATTGCCTCACATGCCCGGCCAACGGCCATTGTGAATTGCAGGATATGGCCGGCGCAGTGGGCTTGCGTGAAGTGCGTTACGGTTATGCCGGTGAAAACCATTGCAGTGCGGCTAAGGACGAGAGCAACCCCTATTTTACGTTTGATCCGAGTAAGTGCATCGTCTGTTCGCGCTGTGTGCGGGCCTGCGATGAAGTGCAGGGCACGTTTGCGCTGACCATCGCCGGGCGCGGTTTTGATTCCCATGTCAGTGCCGGCCGTGATCAGGATTTCATGAGTTCCGAGTGTGTGTCCTGCGGTGCCTGCGTGCAGGCCTGCCCAACCGCAACCTTAAGCGAAAAGTCCATCATCGAGCGTGGCCAAGCCGAACACAGTGTGATCACCACCTGCGCTTATTGCGGGGTGGGTTGTTCGTTTCGTGCTGAGATGAAGGGTGCGGAAGTCATCCGCATGGTGCCCAATCAGGACGGTCAGGCCAATCGTGGTCACGCCTGCGTGAAGGGGCGCTTCGCGTTTGGTTACGCGAGTCACCCTGACCGCATTACCGCGCCCATGATCCGCGCCACGATTCATGAACCCTGGCGAGAAGTGTCGTGGCAAGAAGCTATCGCCCATGCCGCAAGCGAGATCAAACGCATTCAGGCCAAGTACGGCAAAGATGCTGTGGGTGGCATTACTTCATCGCGCTGTACCAATGAGGAAACCTATCTGGTGCAGAAGCTGGTGCGTGCAGCCTTTGGCAATAACAACGTCGATACCTGCGCGCGTGTGTGCCATTCACCCACCGGTTATGGTTTAAAACAGACCTTGGGCGAATCGGCTGGTACCCAGGCGTTTGATTCAGTCGCCCAGGCCGATGTGATTGTGGTGATTGGCGCCAACCCGACGGATGGCCATCCGGTGTTCGCTTCACGCATGATCCAACGCCTGCGCGCCGGGGCAAAATTAGTTGTGATCGACCCGCGTACCATCGACCTGGTACGCATGCCCCATGTGACAGCCGCCCATCATCTGCAACTCAAGCCCGGCACCAATGTCGCTTTAATCAATGCCATCGCCCATGTGATCGTTACGGAGAACCTTATCGATCACGATTTTGTCGCCGCGCGTTGCGAGCCGCTGGCGTTTGAAAAATGGCGCAAGTTTGTCGCTGCCAGCGAGCACGCGCCGGAACACAGCGAAACCATCACCGGTGTGCCGGCCACTGAAGTGCGTGCGGTTGCGCGCCTGTATGCCACCGGCGGTAACGCTGCGATCTATTACGGGCTCGGTGTGACTGAGCACAGTCAGGGCTCAACCATGGTAATGGGCATTGCCAACCTCGCGTTGGCGACCGGCAATCTCGGTCGTGAAGGGGTGGGTGTGAATCCGTTGCGTGGGCAGAACAATGTGCAGGGCTCCTGCGACATGGGATCGTTTCCCCACGAGTTCCCGGGCTATCGGCACGTGTCGGATGCTGATACGCGCATCCTGTTCGAAGCCGCGTGGGGTGTGCAGCTTGATGCGGAGCCGGGCCTGCGTATTCCCAATATGTTTGAGGCCGCGCTCGATGGCAGCTTTCGGGGCCTGTATGTGCAAGGCGAAGACATCGCACAATCCGATCCCGATACCCAGCATGTGACTGCCGCGCTGGAGGCCATGGAGTGCATCATCGTGCAGGAC
>JAYUQF010000566.1:0-2642 GCA_043756885.1 Pseudomonadota bacterium | reverse complement strand
TGCTGGCGGCCTTGGCCCAACGCACTCGACGCATGCGCTTAGGTACCGCTGGTGTGGCACTGCCTCTCAATCACGCTTTGAATACCGCCGAGCAGCTGGCAATGGTTGATGCCATGTCCGGCGGACGTCTTGATATTGGTGTGGTGCGCGCCTTTCTGCATTTTGAATACGAAGCCTTACAGGTCGACATGGACCATAGTCGTGAGCGCTTTAACGAAAGCATTGAAATATTGCTGGGCACTTTTGCCAACGAGCGTTTTTCTTATCACGGCAAGCACTACCAGTTTGACGATGTCGCCCTGCGGCCCCGACCCCTACAGCGCCGGCCGCGGATCGTGGTCGGCACGGTATTAAGCCCGGAGTCGGCGCGCTATGCCGGCCTGCATGGTTTTGACCTTATGGTCATACCCTACGCGGTGTCGTTGGAGGGCGTGCGCCAGACCGTAGCGATTTACCACGAAGCCCTGCAGGAAGCCGGTCATAAGGTAAGCGACCACCATGTGCATGGTGTTTTCCATATGTACGTGGCATCGGACGAAGCGGCCGCAGTTGCCGCAGTGCGCGAACCGATCCTGCGTTACGTGCAGCATTTTGCCGATGCGGTCACCGGTGATCGTTGGTCGAAGGATTATCCAGGTTACGCAGGCCTGGTCGACAAAGTACTGGCATTGAAAAACTTTGACGTGCTCTACGATCGTCGCACTTTGTTCGGCACGCCGGCGCGGGTGCACGAGACCATCGAGATGGCCAAGGACGCCGGTATCAGCGAGATGTCGTTTATTACGATACTGCCGGGTTTGCCGCAGCAGAAGATCCTGGATTCACTGCGGCTGTTTGCCGCGCAAGTGATGCCCAGCTATCGATGAGCGCACCACCAAGTTTTAAGGCAATACGATTTATGAATTTCCTGAACACAACTCTGCTTTGTGTTGTTATCTCGGCGATTACCCTTGACGCTGGCGCTGCCGGTGTTATCAGCGGCCGCGTGGTCGATGCACGCGCGCAAGGACTATCCGGTGTGTTTGTGACCGCGCAGCATGGGCTGTCACGTATTGAGACCACGGTCTACTCAGGTAACGACGGTCGTTATGCACTACCGGCCCTGGCGGCGGGTGCTTATCAAGTGCGTGCTCACCATGGGCGTTACGAACATGCTAGCAGCGAGTTGGTGCTGACCGATGCCGGTGCAAGTGTGAACCTGGCGCTGGCGCCGGCCGCCGATGGTCTACGAACGGCGTCTACCGCGACCTGGTTTGCCGGCGTCGCCGACGGCCCGCAAAAGCGCGAATTCATTTTGAACTGCGCGACCTGTCATGAAGTGGCAGCCACCCGCATCATGAAAAACGGCGTGTTGCGTGATCATGCCAAGTGGCTGGAAGCGTTCAAGCTCATGAAGGCCATTGATCTCTACGCGGTGATCCCGCCCGACTTCGACATCGAGGTTTATTCGGCGTGGCTGGCCGAACAATTCACGGCCGAAAGAATTGCGCACATTTCGCCGCAAACCACGGCGTCTGCCGAGGCACAGACTGGTTTGGCGTCAATTACCGAGTATCCAGTGCCACTGGCCAACGAGTTGCCACACGACCTGGTGGTTGGCCCGGATCACCGTATTTGGATCACGGCGTTCTGGAACAGCCAGATGTGGGCAATGGATGCGCTCAGCGGGGTGTTCGAATCTTATGAGGTCAATGACACACCCGGCACGGTCGCCCAGGTGCGGGCGCTTGAATTTGCACGCGATGGTCGTTTGTGGATGGTCAATGGTGGGACCTCGTCGGTTGTGCGTCTGGACCCTAAAACACGCAAGTTCGAGACCTTTAAAATTGGCATGTATCCCCATGACATGGTCATCGACAGTCACGGTGATGTGTGGGTTAACGACTACTTCGCCAAACAGGAACGCATCGCGCGCCTCGACAGCCGCACGGGCAAAGTCACCCATTTCCCGCTGCCTTCGGCCCACTTGCCGGCCAGCGCCGGTGTGCCCCTACCCTATGGTTTGCAAGTGGACAGCAAGGACAGGTTATGGAGTTCGCAGTTGGCCGCCAATACCCTGGCTCGTTACGACATCGCCAGCGGCGCGGCCAAGCTCTACACGATGCCCGATGCCAATGCCGGTCCGCGGCGCACGGCGGTAGGCAAGGACGGTCGCATCTGGATACCGCAGTACAACACGGGGCGTTTGAGCAGCTTTGATCCGGAAACCGAGCGCTTTGAAACGTTCGACACCGGCATAAGCACCGCCGGCATCTATGATGTGGCGGTCGACCCGCGCAACGGCGATGTGTGGATGGCCGCCGCACTGGCGTCGGAGCTCATCCACTTCGATATTCGCAGTCATGTTTTCACCCATTACCCGTTGCCAACGGAGCCGGCGTATATGCGACACCTGGCCATCGATGCGCAGAGCGGTGATGTGTGGAGCGCCTATTCGTCACTGCCAACCGCAGTGCCGAAAATCGTACGACTGCGACGCCGCTGAGATGCGCGCGGCATGGCGCTGCGGCTTGGTCCTAAATTACGGTGTTTAAGGGCGGCTCGTGTTTGGCGCTCAGCGCGTCGAGGGTATCACCGACCAGCGCCGGCAGTGGCGCAGGCGCGCTCTTGGCTGGTGCTTCGCTGGTGTGTGCGGCGGTGAG
>JAYUQF010000565.1:0-2647 GCA_043756885.1 Pseudomonadota bacterium | reverse complement strand
GCAAAAGTTTGCCAGCCAGCTCCAAGGCGCTGGCTGGCTCGCTGCCCTGGCTGGGCATGATGCTGGTATCGAGCGCCTGCAGCTGCGCGCTGATAGTGTGCGCATCGGTGGTCAGGGGTGTCACCACAAAACTTTGCGCCGCAAAGACCAGTAATGCCGTTTGACCTGTTTTGCGCACCCGCAGCAGATCCTGAATTTTGTACTTGGCGCGAGCGAGGCGTGAGGGCTTGATGTCGGCAGCGGTCATCGAGCTGGACAGATCCAGTGCGATCACGAGTGAGGAGTCAGAGCGGGACACGGGTGTTGGCAACCGTTCCCACACCGGGCCCGCAAGCGCCGTAATCGCCACCGCGCCGGCGGCGACCAGCAACCACGCCGCTCGATTTTTAACATCGCTGACACTGTCCTGCACAATAAAGGGCAACAGGGCTGCATCGCAGACTCGCGACCACAGGCCGCTCTGGGCATTTCTGCGGGTCGACCACCAGACCAAACCAAGCAGCGGCACCAGTAATACAAACCACAGCGGCCTGAGGAAATGAAAATCAGCGCTCATACCCGCTCACCACGCGCTGTGGGCTGCGCTAAGGCGATGAGCAGCAGATACAAGCCCAGCGCCGCGCCCAGGGGCCAATAGAACAAGGCCGTGGTCGGACGGTAATGGCTGCCATCGTGGTCAACCGGTTCGAGCTTATCGATTTCGCGATAAACCTTTTCAAATTCATTGACGTCACGCACGCGGAAATAACGTCCACCGGTTTTTTTCGCGATGGCGCGCAGCGTGTCTTCATCGAGATCCGACGATGGGCTAGCGCGCATGGTGCCAAAGAAGCCACGTTGCATGGTTTGTTCGGCGCCGATGCCGATGGTGTAAACCGTGAGGCCCGCATCGTGGGCGAGCTCGGCGGCGCGCAAGGGATTGATAGAGCCTGCGGTGTTGGTGCCATCGGTCATAAGGATCAGCACTTTGTGCTTGGTTTTCTGTTCGCGTAAACGTTTGACCGCGATGCCGAGTGCATCGCCAATAGCAGTCAGGCGTCCGGCCAGCCCGATGGCTGATTCATCGAGGAATTGCTGTACCGTTTTATGATCGAAGGTCAACGGCGCCTGCAGGTAGACCTTGTCGGCAAACAGGATGAGGCCGATACGGTCGCCAACCCGACGCGCGACAAATTCCCTCGCCACCGCCTTGCTCGCAACCAGCCGGTTGACCGGCTGGTTGTCGATAACAAAATCGCCTTCGTGCATGCTCTCGGACAGGTCAAGTGCAATCATCAAATCGCGGCCATTAATCGGCAATTCGACCGCTTCGCCTATCCACACCGGCCGCGCGGCGCTGAGCAATAAACACAGCCACACCAGACTTGCCAGCAGCAGCCGGGCACTGGTGGGATGCGCGAGGCCACCACCTGCGCTCAGCACTTCAAAATCCCGCAGCTCCGGCACACGCAAGCTGGCACCCGTGGCTGCTGCGGCCCGTGGTAGTAAATAACGTAACAGCCACGGCAAGGGCAATACGGCCAGCACCCACGGCCACTCAAACTGTGGCATGGCGGTCACCTCGGCTCACTGGCGCTGGTGTGCGCAGACCTTGCACCCATGCGCGCAGTGCGCCGGTGATATCTCGATAGCGTTGTACTGGCACGGCATTGGCCGCGCGTGGTGAGTAGGGCGCGTGGCGCAGGATCTCAAGCAGATCAGCGGGCAGCGGCGCACGACTGATGGCGGCCAGGGTATGGAGCCAGGCTTGATCGCTGAGCTTGGCAGCGGCGGGCCCGTGCACACGCAGGCTTATGCGTCGCAACAATCCCGACAGCGCACGCGCGCAGTCATGCACATTGCCATCGTCAGCGAGCTTGTTCTCGATGCGCTGCAATTCGGCCAGGGCCGCGCGCCGCACACCGAACAGACCTCGCGCAAGGCCGTGTGACCCAAACAACCAGGCGTCGATCTGTGCGCGCAAGGTGCCTGGCGGTAAACGCCACAAAGCGAGTGCGAGGGTCGACAACATGACGGCCGCGAGCAACCACCACCAGCCGTTGGCTAGCGGCCACCATCCAACCGGCGGTGGTAGATGGATGTCGCGCAGGGGCAGGGCGGTGGGGTCCATCGCTCAGCCGCCAAAGAGTTTGATTAAAGCCGTAGTTGGCTCAGCGGTGGTGTCCATACTCGTGAAGAGCAACCGGCGCTCACGACAGATCTGGCGCAGCGTGGCGAGCCGCGCACTGAACTGGGCAGCATAAGAATCACGCTCGACGGCGCTGACGCCGGCCAGCCGTAAGCTGCGTTGACCATCAACCAGTCCGGCTACTCCATCAAATTCAGGAAACAGCGCTTCCAGCGGATCGAAAATAGCCACCAGCCCGACATCGGCGTGCAGGCTGAGCTGGGCCAACGCCGCGCTGGCAGCTTCATCCAGGCCGCGAAAATCGCTGATCACAAAAACCAGGGTGCCGGGTTTGGCGACCCGCGCAGCACGCAGCAAGGCATCGGTCAGCGCTGCAGTGCCGGGTGCATGGAGGGCACTCGACGCGCGTTGTAGGGGGGCTTGGGTTACCAGCAGTTTGAGCAATTGCATGGTCGCGGTACTGCCACGGCGCGGTGGTAATTCGTGATGCATCTGATCGGCAAATAAAAGGCCGCCCAC
>JAYUQF010000564.1:0-2653 GCA_043756885.1 Pseudomonadota bacterium | reverse complement strand
GGGCAATCACAAGGTGGGTGCCACGCAGTTGATCGTCCGGTTTGACCAGCCACACATAGGGCACCGCAAAGGCGTAGAAGCGATGATTAAATTTGCGTGGATCCCGTTCCCCGGCAGGTGGTGAGCCGCGTGTCACGATCATTTCCACATAGGCGTCGCGCAGACCGCTACGGCGCACACATTCAAGCAAGACTTGGCCGATCTCACTGCGTGACAGCGGCGGGTTGAGCTGCAATATGCGCCACGAGCGCTCAAAGCGGGCAAGGTGGTCGTTTAGCCGAAAGAAACTACCGCGCCAGGTTGTTACCACATCATAGGTGCAGTCAGAACGGGTAAACCCAGTGTCTGTGATGGGGATGCGCGCCTCGGCGATGGGCAAAAACTGCCCGTCGATGTAGGCACAGCCGGCGGCAAACGGATTGGCGGTGAGGTCGTCGCTGGCACTGACGATGTTTATGGAGTTCATGGCTGCGCCTCAGAATGTGTAGGACAAGTAGGTTTGTATGACCCAGAAGTTGTGCTCGCCAAAAACCTGACGGGCGGCGGCGTTAGGTGTGGACCAGGCAACGCCCCCGTAGCCATAAAATTTGTCCGTCACGAAGTGTTCGACGCCAAAATTGAGCTCGTCGGCCCAATTGGTCTGCGTCACGGCGGTGGCGAAATAATGGGGCTCCTCAAGCTCGTGATGATAGTAGTAGGCGGTCAGCGCCCATTGTTTGACCGGAAAGGTCTTCAATTTGAGCATCTGCGTGATCTGGTTGCTGTTGAACAGATGGTATTCGCCCGCGATCTCGCCTTGATACCAGGTGTCCCAGTCGCGCCGGAATATGGTGAAAAACAGCCCGCGATATTCTTCGTTTTTGGCCGTTTCCGGACGGTCACCCGACATCCATGCATAGCGGTAGCTGAGACGGGTCAGCCAGGACAAGCCGGGAATGGTCAACTCACCTTCGGCATACCAGGCAGTGGCATCATTGGGCGCGCCACCGCCTTGCAGATCGCGGCCACGTTCCAATACCCATTCACCATAGAGCTTAAAAGCATCGATACCGGGCACCTTGAGGCCGGCACCACGGAAATTCCAGACCTTCATGCCGTCGTAGTTGAATTGCCCGCCCTGCAATACCTCGAGGTACATTGCGCCCAAGGTGCCGAAGGTGTCGGCGGTGGTGGTCTCGATATTGATGCCGGCCACACGCGCATCCTTAAAATCGGTATCGGCGCGCAACCAGAACAGGTCGGCACGCAGTGGTTTGCTATTTATTTTCAGAATGGCCGTGTTGCGCCACGCGTTAAAACCACCCGACCAGTACTGGCCGTTTTCGCCGCCTTGATTAAAATTTCCGTCGCCGATGATAAAGCCGTCGCCGATCGAAAATTCCTGACCACCGACCGAGAGATCAACAAGCCCATTGCGCCAGCCCAGATAAGCATGATCGGTGTTTACTGCCCAGTCGCCCGCGCGAGCAAACTGTCCGGAGATCTCGCCGTCGAGCTGAGTTGTAGCGGCAACCACCGACACACCGCCGTACAAAAAAGAGTCGCCCAGCAAGCTTTGCGCGGGCAGTGGCAAACTCAGATCAAGCTTGGGTTTGGCCACCAGGTAGGTCACCGCGCGCTCAGTCTCGCCCAAGGTGTCGAGTGCGCCGAGTCCGTAATTGATACCCTCGCCATATTGCAGGCCGACAATGGTCTTGAACGTTGGCTTCAGTGTGACGGGGCCAACTTGCATTGCCTCATAAGCCTGTAACGGCCACTGTATGAGCATGAGCACGACAGGGCCGAGAACCAGGCGGGCGCGATACTTGACCGTCATCTGAGCCTCCCCAGGCTGGTTCAGCGCTCGTCAGCTCAGCAGCTCCGTCAGTGCTTTGTCGATAAAAGCGTTATCCGCCGGGTCAATACCAAAACCGGCGCCATGACCCCATTTTGAGGGGATCGGTCGCAGCTCAGCGTTGGGCATGCGCGTCACTTCATAGGCATTGTCCGGCACGCGGAAGTAGAGATCGGTATCACCTGGCATCACGATAGCGCGACAGGTGATAGCTGTTAGAGCGGCATCAAAATTGCCGTTGAAGCGCGAATTGGCGCTGATATCGCCGGCCATCCAGGTGCGGGCCATGGCGATCAGATCGTTGGCGTCGTTGGCCAGGAAATAGCGCTGCGTGAACTTGACCACATCGTCGCGGCTGGCCAGCCCCAGTTGCTCGTAAAGCTTTTCGCGGAAAAAGTCCTGGGAGAATAGCCACGCCGAATAAACATGGCCGAAGGCCAGTACCCCACGCAGTGGTTGCGTCTCGTACCAGCCGTCGTTGAAAGCCGGGTCAAGCTTGAGGGTGTTGACCGCGCTGTCGACAAAAACATAGTTATGGGCCGCGGTGCGCGCGGCACCGCAGATGGGGGCGATGGCGTCGATCATTTCCGCAAACAGCGCACCCCACTGAAACGTCTGCTGCGCGCCCATTGAGAAGCCGCTCACCAGCCGAATGCGTTTCACGCCGAGGTGTTCGGTCAACAGCCGGTGCTGACACATGACGTTATCGTAGAGGGTAGTGAGTGGAAAGCCGCCGCGGCCATAAGGCGCCGGCGTATTGCTCGGCGAGGTCGAGCGGCCATTACCGAGCATATTGGGGATGACCACAAAATAACGTTG
>JAYUQF010000563.1:0-7025 GCA_043756885.1 Pseudomonadota bacterium | reverse complement strand
GTTGCTGCGCGCGTGCACTGAGCTTACGATGCATTGGGGCTGGCTCCTCGGGTGATGGATGGTTGTCTTGCAACTCCACTTTATCACTCGAGCCAGCCTTTTTTTTATCCCACACATCAATCGCTTAGACTTAAGTAAGTGCCATTCTCATCTGACCCCAATTCTTTTCTGCAAATTGAGAACAATTGCCGATGAACTATCCTTTCGTGTAGCAGTTCGACGCGCTCGATAACGCGGTGGCCGGTGAAGCAGGGCGAGGAGTTGCGTGCCGGCTTCGCCATGGCACAGCTGCGTGACAGTTCGGCCGCGAGCTTGCTAAGAATTCGATGATGCGTGCCTTGGCGGCCGCGCCCATGGCCGGGGTTTAGCGGTATTTCTCGCCGTCTACGGCGGCCCAGAATTTGTGGTGTCCAGCTACCGGGTTCAGTGATTTTTGAGACCTGGTCTACCAGGAGCAAACGCTGCTTTCACCATGAAAACCGCCAAGGCAAATACCCCGATGGAGAACACCACATCACCAGGGACGCGTGCCCACACAAAACCTTCCATGATTGCGCTGTGCATGAACTCGGCGGAACGCGCGTAAGCGTAGGAATACTTCATGCTCGCATAAGCTTGCCACATACCCTGGGGCAGCAAGGATAAAAACGTCATCATCCCCAGACCGATGTTTAAACACCAGAATGCCAGCTTGAGGTAGCCCGTATGCCAGCGGGTGACATCGGTTAAACCACGCAGGCAATAGAGCATCAAGCCGATGCCGAGCATGCCGTAAACCCCGAACAAGGCGGCGTGTCCGTGATTAGCAGTCGTGTTCAGACCTTGCATGTAATACAGCGCAATGGGCGGGTTGATCAGAAAACCGAATACGCCGGCGCCAAGCAAATTCCAGAACAGCACGGCCGCAAAAAACATAAACGGCCAGTGGTAGGCCTGCTCCCACAACATCTGCCGGCTAGTGCGCGCGTGACTATAGGCTTCAAAGCCGACCACCATCAGCGGCACGACTTCGAGGGCCGAGAATACTGAGCCCAGCGCCAGCACCGCCACGGGTGTGCCACTCCAGTACAAATGGTGGAAGGTGCCGAGCACACCACCACTGAGGAAAATGATGGTGGCAAACAACACTGACACCGTTGCGACCGACACGCGCAGTAAGCCCATGCGCACAAACAGCGCCGCTACGATCGCAGTCGCAAAAACTTCAAAGACACCTTCCACCCACAGATGCACGACCCACCAGCGCCAGTATTCCATGATGCTGATATGGGTGTGCTGGCCCCACATCAAGCCAGCACCGTAAAGCAGGCCGATGGATACCGTTGCGATCACCACCAGGAATACCAGTGAGCCACTATGTTGATCCTTCAGCGCAGGCCACAGTGCGCGCAGCATCAGCGTCATCCACAGCAACAATCCAATGAACAGGTAGATCTGCCAGAAGCGTCCCAGGTCGATGTACTCATAACCCTGGTGGCCGAACCAGAAATTGACGCCCATATCGGGAATATGGCGATGCACTGCGAGCCATTGGCCGGCAAACGATCCGATCACGATGATCAGCAGGCTCACAAACAGAAAATTGACACCGATGCGCTGGTACTTCGGTTCGTGACCCGACAGTAGCGGCGCCACATACAGGCCGGTCGCCAGCCAGGCGGTTGCGATCCACAACACCGCCAGCTGTGTGTGCCAAGTGCGGGTTACAGCGTAGGGCAGGTAATTAACTACGGGCAGTCCGTACAAACCTTGCCCTTCGACGCCGTAATGGGCAGTGATGATCCCCAGCAGAACCTGCACCACGATCAAAGCGCCTACCACCCAGAAATACTTGGCCGTCGCAGCCATGGACGGGGTCAAGGTCATGGTGGCCATCGCATCGCTGTTTGCATAACCTTCGCTGGGCTCCATATCGGCGCGCCACACGTCGTATTGGCGGGCGTAGTACCACACCAGGCTGCCGATGCCGGCCAGCAGCAATACAACTGAAAAAATACTCCACAACAACACCTCGGCGGTGGGTGTATTGCCGACCAGCGGTTCGTGGGGCCAGTTGCTGGTGTAGGTGATGTCCTGACCTGGTCGGTTGGTCACGGCGGCCCAGGCAGTCCAGAAAAAAAATGCCGTGAGATCGTGACTCTCACCAGCGGTCAAAACGGCGTGCAGTGGAAAGGCGTAATCCCGACGCAGTGCCAGCGCTGGCGCGTCGCTGCCTTGGAACAGACGTTGATAATGGCCGGCGACCTGCGCTATCGCGCTCGCCCGCGCAGCGCTCACGGTGATGGTGCCGGTGGCGGTGTCATAGGTATTACGCCGCATCTCCTCGCGCAGGACCACGGCGTTGATGGCTGATTGTTGTGAAGACAGCTGGTCTGTCGAGCCGCCGGCCATGGTGCTTAGCAGTGCTTGTGCTTCGCGATGCAGCCAATCTGCGCTCCAGTCGGGCGCGAGATACCCGCCATGTCCCCACACTGAACCCTGCTGCATGCCGCCGGTGCTTTGCCAGACGTTCTGCCCACGTTCGATAGCGGCGCGTGTAAACAGGGTGTCGCCGGCTGCTGACACCACACGCGTGGGGATAGGCGGCACCTGGTGGTAGATCTCGCGACCGAACAACAACAAGGTGGCGAACATCACCAGCATGCTGCAAGCGAGTATCCACCACAGGCGGCGCAGCGAAAACGTTGTACGGTAGGTCGATGGCGAAAGATTGTGCATGGCGCGCTCGACCTGTTTTAGAGCGCGCAAGTTTGATGCGTTGTCTTATGGGCTGTGTTGCGTGAGATCAAGTATCGACTGCTTCGCGCACCACATTACTCGGACGGCGCATGGTGGCGCGTGGCCTGCTCACGCAAGCATGTGATTTTTTCTTTCTGGCCTAACATGAACGCTATGTTCGTGCTCACAGGCGATAGGTGGCCAGCGCCGTGTCGTGGAACATAAGATCCCGCTCTGCCTGGTTGTAGGGCTCGGCAATGCGCTTATAGGCGTTCCACAAGGTGCGATAACTGCACGAGCGGTGATCGGGCGGGAAATTCGATTCGAACATCACCCGCACCGGCCCGAAGCAGTCGATGCACCAGCGCATGAAATCACCCCAGCGCGCGACGATGTCCTGGGATGTGGGTGGTTGCGGCTGTTTGTGCCAGCCGTTGCCATAGGTGGTCATGCCGATCCCACCGAGCTTAAGACGGGCGTTGGGTAGTTCCGCAAACGCCTGTAGCGCCGTGCGGCAATGGGCCAATACTTCTTCACGGCGGCCGGCATAGGGCCCAACACCCAAGGGTGCACCCAGATGATCGAGCACGATGGTGGTGCCCGGTGCGCGGCGCGCGAGCTCGGTCACTTCGGACAGCTGGCTATGGAAAGCCCACACATCAAAACACAGTCGCTGCTCGCCCAGGGTGCGCACACCCGCGACAAACTGCGGGTCTAGCAGCAGGTGGGGTGGTGGTTGGAGATGGTGATTGAAGATCGCCGGGCTGGCATCCCACGCGACGGCATGACGCACACCGCAAAAGCGTCCGCGTCCCGCTTCGTGATGGGCATCGAGCACCGGCCGCAGGGCCGTGCCCAGACGCAGATCGGCAAACGCGATAATGCCGGCGATCACCGAGTGGCCAAGCTGCGCGCGCAGGATCTCGTCCTGCCCGACCACAAATTCGGTCTCGCCCACGCTCGCCATTTCTACCGGCCCGTCGGTGCGATAAGCCCACTCACATTCGACGTACACCGTCTTGCGCACGTTGTGACCATCACCGATGTCGGCAGCCAGCTGGGCGGCATAATATTCGTCATCCGCGTGGCCCCACAGGTGATGATGGGGGTCGCAAATGCGTTGTGTTGGCCACAACACTTCTTCCCTGAGCGAAGCACGCCATGCGGCGCGACGTGCGCCTAAAGAGAGTTCGGTATTGGACACGTTAGCTATCCTCGCGCTGGGATGATGTCGGTGGAGCCGGGGGTTCAATCGCCGCGATAGTAGCGAGGGCGGATTCGAACATGCAAGGTGAACTATGGGTCTGATTTTTTTACAATCCAACACCACAAACACAACCAAGGAGGTACAAGGATGAAATCCTTAACATTGCTGCGCCATGCTGAAGCGGTCCCCGTGACCGACACCATTGACGATAGTCAACGGGCACTGACAGCACGCGGTCTGACACAAGCGCGTGTGCTCGGTGAGCGGCTGTGCGCGGATGGATGGGTGCCGCAGCGCATATTGAGTTCCAGTGCACTGCGTGCGCAACAAACAGCCCAGGGCGTGGGTGCTGCCGCCGGCTGGAAGCTGCGTGTGGACGTGCACCGGCAGCTCTTTGGCGCCACACCCGAGACCATGATGGATGTGCTACGCGCGCAGGCCAAAAGTATTGACCGCCTGCTCATGGTTGCCCATGCGCCGGGCATCGCCGAGCTGGCCAGCGAGCTCACCACCCGCCGCGGGGATTTGTCCCTGGTGTGCGAACCCGCGACCCTGATCGAAGTCGTGATCGATATCCAAAACTGGGCAGACCTGTCACCAGCATGCGCAAGTCTGCGCCGCGTATTACCGTCCTGACGCGCGCGTCTGCGGCGCCGGTTCTGCGGGTGTGGGTGCGAATTTATTCGCACCAAAACGGCGCGACTAAGCATCAAGCTTTGAGCCTGATATGCGCATGATTTCGCACGTACAATAAATCTGATGTTGCACTACAGCCCTCTTCAGCATGCCTGCGTCACTGCCCAAGCCTTCCGCGCCGTGCAACTGCGCGACCTCACCAACGAAGTCAGCCCCAAGCGTAATCTTATAGTCTGCTGTGGCGCCTTCCGTGGCGATGACAGTCAGATTGACAATCTCATGGCTACGAAGGGCCCCAACATTGTGCGCAAAGAATCCGAACGGGGACACAACGACTACAGTTTGAATGTTGCCAATCCACCCGCCGCGCTTGCGCGCCGCCGCCAGTCGGGTTTCTTTGATACACGCGAGGATTAGCAATGGCTGCGCCCAAAGTGGTGATCGTGGCCGGCCCCAATGGCGCGGGCAAAACCACTTTCGCCCAGGCCTTCTTGCCTGGCGAGGCACCATGCCCTCATTTTATTAATGCCGATGCGATCGCAGCGGGGCTCTCGGCCTTTGCGCCTGAGGCTGCGGCGGTGCGTGCCGGGCGCGTGATGCTAGCCGAGATCGTATGTCGCAGATATCTACGGCCCGCCAAGGTGGTCTCAAACGCAAAGCTTTCACCACGCGCGGCGCAGGCTTCGTCGCTATCGCGCGGGTGGCGGAGCGAGTACGTCAAGGTGGACATCACGTGCCTGAAGCAGTGATACGTCGTCGCTTTCAGGCAGGACGACACAATTTTGAACAGCATTATCGCGCCGCCGTGGATGCGTGGGCGCTGTACAACAATGCCCAGCACGAGCCGCTATTGCAGGCATGGGGAGAAAGGCAATGACGCACGATCAATTAAACCAAGCGCGGCACCCCGACCTGCCGGCATCGTTGGCCGCCATGCGGCGCGCCGCACTTGCGGCGCGAGAACAAGCGGTGCGTACCAACACGGCTATTGTTGTGGAGTGCGGCGGCGTGCAAGTGCGCATCACGGCAGAGGAGTTGCGCGCGGCGGGCATGCGGTGAACCCGGAGCAGACTCGCAGCGCCATCTTAGGACCCTGGTCAATATTATCGCGTCAACACCGAGGGTGTTCGTGAGTAGTTGCGGCTAGGCGCGTTTTGCCGGCACTAGCGTGCTGTTGCCAAGAAATGCAACGCCGCTGCGGCCGCTCACGAACGGCCGAATGTAGAGATAATATTGACCAGGGTCCTTAGACCGACTCACCCAGCGCGGGCCGCCAGCCTGAACCGGTTGGCTCAAGCGCTGGACACGGTGCCGGCGTTGAAGGGCCCGCGTGCGTGACCACCACACCTTCGCTCCCGCGTCTCAGATCAATTTGAGATCTACACCCAATAAATTCGCGTCTACAGCGTATTGGTTCTAATCCTAGGACTCGTGTTCAAGCCAGCGGCCGCTTAATCTGACGGCCCATCCGCACTCGTTATCACACAAGGCAGGCTGCCATGGCGTTTCCGCTAGAAGGGACTAAGGTGCTTGATTTGACCCGTGCGTTGTCGGGGCCATTCGCCACGCGCATTTTGTCGGATCTCGGCGCCGATGTGGTTAAGGTCGAACCACCTGATGGTGATATGACCCGTGCTTATGGCAGCCGCATCGGCAATCTGGCCAGCCACTTCACGCAGCACAATGCCGGCAAACGCAACATCTGTGTTGATCTCAAGGCGCCCGGCGCGAGCGCGCTGTTGCTGGAGATGATCGACGTTGCAGACATCCTGGTGGAAAATTTCCGCCCCGGCGTGATGGCACGCTTTGGGCTGGACTGGGCAACGTTGAGTGTGCGTAAACCGAGTTTGATCATGTTGTCGATCTCCGGTTTTGGTCAGGTCGGGCCGGAACGTGATCGCGCCGCTTATGCGCCGGTTTTACATGCCGAGAGCGGACTTATCGATCGGTTTGCCGAACTCGGCCACAACCGCGCAGTGGACTTTCCGATTTCCCAGGCCGATACCACTGCCGCTGCCCATGGTGTGATCGGTGTCCTCGCGGCGATGGTGATGGCAACCCGCACGGGGCGCGGCCAACACATCGATCTGGCGATGGTTAATACGCAGTTTTACCACGACGACTTTTTATCGATGGTGCTGTCGGGTGATACACCACCGGCCGGCAGTGGTGAAGTATGGACCGTGGCCGGGGGGCGTCTGGTGATCGCCACAACCTTCAAGTTTTTGTGGCGCACCTTGTGCAAACGGGGCGGTCTTGCTGATCCAGGTGATGAGGATGGACGTCGCGTGGCGCTCGCTAGTTTCCTCGGCGCCTTTGCCAGTTGGGAAGATGTGACCGCCATGCTCGACGAGGTCAAGCTTGCGTGGGGCCGCGTTCGACCCTGGCGGGAAGCGGTGCACAGCAATCCGAGTGTGGGGCCGCGCCAAGTCATCGCACAAATTGACGATCGTGTTGGCGGCAC
>JAYUQF010000562.1:0-2657 GCA_043756885.1 Pseudomonadota bacterium | reverse complement strand
AAGCTTGGCGGATAAACCCCGGCGGAGCGGCGACTTGCCCGGCGCAGCCCGCGGGCACAGCCGAGGGTCGGGCGGATAGGAACTATAACCGCCCTATTCGAGGGATAGCGCGTGCCGCTGGGGATAGGTTCGAGCACCGTCGAGAGACGCGACCGCGCCGTACGGGGGCACTGCCGCCCTGAATTTCACTGGACCACGACGCGGGCGCCCCACTGAGATCATTTCCTGCCGAGAAACATCGAGCGTCTGTTGCGCTGGCGTGAGCGATACTGAAGCGGGTGTCAGGCCAGCCTCGCGCCCCTGCGTCAGAGAGAGAGCTGCCGTCAGCCTGATTGTGTTAGTCCCGGCAGTTTTTGTTGCGGCGGCGCGCGGGCGAAGGGTCTGCACCCTGGCGTCGCGGCCTCGGCCCGCCGCGCCAGATGATCGAGGATTTTCTTGATCACCACTGGCCGTTCGATGCTCGCAATGACCTTGATGGCACCTCGTCAGCATTTGCAGGTCGCCGATCGACGGTTCATCGCGTCACGCCAACTTTCGATCAACTTCACGATGGCGCCGCGAACCGGCAGACCGTCGAATATGAATTTGTGCAGAGTATCGGATTACACGGGTACTCAACCATCACTCACCAAATCGCCGACGCAAAAATGCACCATGTGCTGCTCCGCCATCTTACTGTGATACTCACCGAATTCACCGGTCGCGTCTTTGCCAGCATGCATGCGGGCAACAAATGGACCACCGGGGTGATGATTCTTCCACGCGCTGATGTCGTACACCTTGCGGCGGATAATGACCCAACAATCTTCGAAAGTATTGTGTCGGGCCACTTCCGCGCGGGTGACTTTGCGATCACCTTGCATTGATACGGCCGGTTTCCACAGATTCATCATGACATCGCGGCGCGCTTCCATCGCAGCCTGGCGTGAGCGGAAATCCCACGGCCCGAGTTTTCGCGGCGGGAGTTTGTCGCCGATCCGGCGGGCATCGAACGCATAGATCCACGAATCGTCGCTGCCGGCGCGTTCTTCGTGATCGAAGATCGGATAATCACGCTCGTTAAGTGCTTTTAAGATCTGTCGACGCTCCGGCGAGTCCTCGGGTTCGAGATGTTTGAACGCGAACTTCGACGCGAACTGGAAGCGCGTCGCCCGGTAGTGGCGCACCCGCTCGTAGTGAAGCAACGCGCTATGCACATCATACTGATGGAGTTTGAAAGCGCTGCACAGCGCCGCCGCGTCTTCGAAGGATTGTGCAGCGCCCTGGCCGAACGTCGGCAACATCGGGTGCGCGGCGTCGCCGAGCAAGCCGATCCGCCCGTCAACCCAATGCTCAAACGCATCGCGATCGTATAAACCCCATTTGGTGGGATTCACCATCGCACCTGCCAGCGCGATGATGTCGTGCTTACGCGGATCGTCGCCAAAGGCCTTGTGCATGTTCCGGATCATCTCGGCGTGATCGATCTGAAACCAATCGCCCCAATCCGACTGGAACTCGCTGGAATCCGGCTCGTAGTAGCCCAACCACACATTGAGCAACTCACCGCCGCGCACCCAATAGCTCATGCACCAGGCGTAATCGTTCTTGCGCGAATCCATGCTGAAGGAATCGACCGGGTTGTGATCAAGCGGGCTGCCGTCAGCTTTCTTGAGCGCCGCGACTTGCGCGCGCGGAATGAGTCCCCGGTAACACACGACATCCGTCCAGCGTTTCGGTGGCGCTTCAGGCCAGACCAGATCCAGCACTTTAGAATTGACGCCATCCGCGCCGATCAGCACATCGCCTTCGGCACTGGTGCCGTCCTCGAAAGTGGCGGTAACGACACTGGCGGGCTGCGTGACGCCGCTCACCCGCTTGCCCATGTGCACGCGGATCGGACAGCGCAAACCCGACGCCGGTGCGAACTCAAGAACGCGCTTGTACAGGCACATCAGCAGGTCGAGCCGGTGCATGTGATGGAAGCCGGCGCCATCATTGGCTGAGGTGTTGTGATCGATCAGTCGCCGCGACACCGTACCGTCCGGATTCACTTGACGGGTCGCCTCCAGGATCGCCGCTCGGCCGCCATCGACTGCACCATCAGCACCTTTAGGCTCGCCGCCATCGAGATCCACACCCAACCACTTGCACAGACGTGCACCGTTCGGGGGAATGTTGAGCCCGGCGCCTGCCGCGGTAGGTGTCCTGGTCTGTTCAAAGACATCGATCGATTCGAATAACTCATCCGCTTGACGCAAGGCCAACGCCGTAAACAACCCACCCATGCCTGCTCCGACGATGATGGCTCGCATAATTTTCTCCGCTGGATTCGATTGACCTTGCCATACGTTACGGAAGTCGCGACAGGAACTGAACGGACATTGCGCGTCGCCTTAGCGATGACGAATTGTTGAGGGTGCGACCCGCTTCGTCGTAACGCAGCGTGTTCTCTCCCGATGCGCCAGCCAGTTGCAGCCGTTCCGTCCAGGCGCCGTCGGCGATGAACAGGTTTTGCGCCTAGACGCGGTTTCTGGCTTAGCACGTGCAGGACTGTCGCGTTACTTTAACCGTGCAGTGCGCGCACCGCACCTTCGGGATCTTTGGCCACTATCTTGAGCAAAGCGCGTGCTGGGCCGGTCGGCGAGCGCCGGCCCTGCTCCCAGTTTTCCAGTGTT
>JAYUQF010000561.1:0-7064 GCA_043756885.1 Pseudomonadota bacterium | reverse complement strand
TCGACGAACATCCGGGCGAAAAGATTAGTGGTGTCGAAGTGGTGCTCACCCGTCTACATGCGGGGGGCAAGTTTTCGCGCAAGAATTACAAATACTCTGGCGGGCTGCATGGCGTTGGTGTGTCGGTTGTCAATGCGCTCTCCAAGGAACTGGAAGTACGGGTCCGGCGCGGCGGGCGTGAATACATGATGACGTTTCGCGGCGGCGAGACCCATACGGCTTTGCAGGAAGTGGGCGTCGTAGGCGCGCGCAATACCGGCACCACCATTCGTTTTCTGCCCGACGAAAAATACTTCGATACCATCAAACTTGCGTTACCACGCCTGAAACATCTGCTGCGCGCGAAGGCCGTGTTGTGCCCGGGCTTGGCGATCAAATTTCACGACGAGGGCACCAGCGAAAAAATCACCTGGCACTTCGAACACGGTCTGACCAGCTACCTGGCCGAAGCGCTGCAAGGTGCCGAGTTGGTGCCGATTGAGCCCTTCACCGGCGACATGGAGGGCCCCCATGAGCATGCGACCTGGGCCCTGCACTGGTGTGCGGACGACGTCGAATTGGTAACCGAATCCTATGTAAATCTGGTGCCGACCGTGCAAGGTGGTACCCACGTTGCTGGTTTGCGCCAAGGGCTTTTAGAAGCGATGCGCGAGTTCTGCGATAACCGCAACCTGTTGCCGCGGGGTGTAAAGCTGGCGCCGGAAGACGTCTTCGAGCGCTGCACTTATATTCTGTCGGTCAAGATGGAAGAGCCGCAGTTTTCCGGCCAAACCAAGGAGCGGCTGTCCTCGCGTGCGTGTGCAGCCTTTGTCACCGGCGTGGTCCGCGACGCTTTCAGTCTATGGCTGCATCAGCATGTGGAATCGGGCGAGCGCATTGCTGAGATCGCAATCGCGCGTGCTCAGCGCCGCCTCAAAGCCGCCAAGGTGGTGCGCAAGCGTGTGACCGGCAATGGCCCCGCGTTGCCCGGTAAATTGGCCGATTGTTCAGGCCAGGAATTTGAGCGCACCGAACTGTTTCTGGTCGAAGGCGATTCCGCCGGCGGCTCGGCCAAACAGGCTCGCGACCGCGAGTTCCAGGCTATCCTGCCCTTGCGCGGCAAAATTCTTAACACTTGGGAAGTGGAATCAGCCCAGGTGCTGGCCTCCAACGAAGTACACGATATCGCCGTGGCGCTGGGTATCGATCCCGGCGCGCCCGACCTCACCAACCTGCGTTACGGCAAGGTCTGCATTCTTGCCGACGCCGACTCCGACGGTCTGCATATTGCGACCTTACTCTGCGCCCTGTTCGTGAAGCACTTCCGTTCCCTGGTGGAAGCTGGCCGCGTGTATGTTGCGATGCCGCCCCTGTTCCGCATCGATATCGGTAAGGAGGTGTTCTACGCGTTGGACGAAGATGAAAAAGAAGCCGTTATCGCGCGCATCACAAGCAAAAAACTCAAGGGCAAGGTCAACGTGCAACGTTTTAAGGGCCTGGGCGAAATGAATCCGCTGCAATTGCGCGAAACAACCATGGCGATCGCCACGCGCCGCCTGGTGCGGCTCAATATCGACAATCCCGAAGAATGCGAAGCCTTGATGGATATGCTGCTGGCCAAGAAGCGCTCGGGCGACCGGCGTAGCTGGCTCGAACGCAAGGGCAACCTTGCCAGTGTCAATTGAGGGCTTAGAGCACCATGGCCAACGGTGACGATTCTTTTGATCTGGAGCAGATCCCCTTAAGCGAGTTTACCGAGCGCGCCTATCTCGATTATTCGATGTATGTGATTCTCGATCGCGCGCTGCCGCATATCGGTGATGGGCTGAAGCCGGTACAGCGACGCATTATTTATGCGATGTCGGAGCTCAATCTCGACGCTGCGGCGAAGTACATGAAATCGGCCCGCACCGTGGGTGATGTGATCGGTAAGTTTCATCCCCATGGTGATTCGGCCTGTTATGAAGCCATGGTTTTGATGGCGCAGCCCTTCAGCTATCGTTATCCGCTGGTTGACGGCCAGGGTAACTGGGGCTCCAGCGACGATCCGAAGTCCTTCGCGGCCATGCGCTACACCGAGGCTAAGCTGACCGCGTATGCCGATGTCTTGCTGGGTGAACTGGCCCAGGGCACTGCCGATTGGGTACCCAATTACGACGGCCGTCAGGAGGAGCCCTCCATCCTGCCTGCGCGTTTACCCAACGTCTTGTTGAACGGCACGACCGGTATCGCTGTTGGTATGGCGACTGACATTCCACCCCACAATCTGCGCGAAGTAGCGCGAGCCTGTATTCATCTGCTCGATGAACCCAAGGCCACCGTGGCTGATTTGTGCGGCTTCATCCCGGCACCGGATTTTCCCGGTGGCGGGGAAATTATCAGCTCTGCGGCTGACCTTCGTGCGCTGTACGAAACGGGCAACGGCTCGGTTCGGCTGCGCGCGAAGTACGTGCAGGAGCAGGGCAATATCATCATTACTGCGCTGCCCTATCAGAGTTCAGGCTCGAAGATACTGGAGCAGATAGCCGCGCAGATGCAGGCCAAAAAGCTGCCCCTGCTCGAAGACCTGCGCGACGAATCCTCCCATGAAACGCCAGTGCGTCTGGTCTTGATGCCGCGTTCCAATCGTGTCGATGTTGAGCCCTTGATGCAGCATTTGTTTGCCACCACAGATCTGGAACGCACCTACCGTGTGAATCTCAATGTGATCGGCGCCGACGGTTTGCCGGCCGTGCACAACCTGCGCGATCTGCTGGTCAATTGGCTGACGTTTCGCCTTACTACGGTACGGCGCCGCTTGCAGTTCAAGCTCGATAAAGTGCTGGCGCGCCTGCATGTACTGGCAGGCTATCTGATCGCCTTTCTTAATATCGATGAAGTCATTCATATCATCCGCACGCAGGAGCATCCCAAGGCGGTGCTCATGACGCGCTTCGCACTGACCGATATTCAGGCCGATGCGATCCTCGACCTGCGCTTGCGACACTTGGCGCGTCTGGAAGAGATGCGCATCCGCGGCGAGCAGGCCGAGCTCGAAAAAGAGCGCAAATATCTCGAACAGACTTTGGCCTCACCTAAGCGGCTGCGCAATCTGGTGCGCGAAGAGATTGAGGCCGACATGGAACGCTTTGGCGACGATCGCCGCTGCGAAGTTGTCGCGCGTGTAGCCGCCCAGGCTTTGGCCGAAACTGAACTGATCACAGCCGAGCCCGTGACCGTGGTGTTGTCCTCTAAAGGCTGGGTGCGGGCGGCGAAGGGTCACGAGCTGAACGCGCGTGAGCTCAGCTTTCGCAGTGGTGACGAATACCAGGCGGCGGCCCGCGGCAAGAGCAATCAGAACGCCGTGTTCTTCGATTCAACCGGCCGTGCCTACACGTTGGCGGCCCACTCTCTGCCGTCGGCGCGGGGTCTGGGCGAACCATTGGCTGGTCGGCTCACGCCTCCCGAAGGCGCAACTTTTGCCGGTGTGGTCATGGCTGGCGCGCGGCCGTGGGTATTGGTTGCCTCAGATCACGGCTACGGGTTTATTGCCGAGGTTGACGAACTGATTACCAAGAATAGAGCAGGTAAGGCGGTTTTGACGCTCGCGCCGGGCGCGCGGGTCCTGGCGCCCGTCGCGTTCGATAACCCGGCCGAAGAATGGGTGGCCTGTGTGACCAATAGTGGTCATCTGCTGGTGTTCACCGTCGCGGAAATGCCGCGCTTGGCCCGTGGCAAAGGCCAGAAGATTATGCAAATTCCCGCCACCAAGCTGCGTACGCGCGAAGAGATCATGCAGGCGATTACGGTTTTGAAGCCTGGGCAGGAATTGCGGATTTACTCCGGCAACCGTCATCTGACGCTCAAGGACGCTGACCAACAACACTACGTGGCCGAGCGTGCACGCCGCGGCCTCAAGCTGCCACGCGGATTTCAACGGGTCGACCGTGTCGAGGCGGTGGAATAGTTCAGGAAAAAAAGGGCGGGCCGGCGCGAACGCCGGCCCGCTAGGATGAACGGACCAGGGAGGGTAGGGATGTTCCGTTCAAGCCCCTGTATCGTCAGGCTGGCGGCGTCCCTTTAATTTTTTTTTGTGACTTGGTTTGAGTTCGCTTCCGCCTGGGTCCTTAAAGCTCAAAACATTCAGAAACCCGCCGCTTCGCCGCTCTGCGCCAGTGGCAGCTTCGCGCCTGCCCCCGGCACTTCACGAACAAAGCGTGGCACCAGATAACCCGGTAGCAGGGTGCGCAGCTCACGTTCGATGATCGCTGCCCTGGCATCACCCGTATCAAAATGAGCGGCGCCACGCACACGGTCGAGTACGTGCACGTAGTAAGGCAGCACACCGGCGGCAAACAAAGTCTCGGACAGTCTCGCCAGGATTGGGGCGTTATCGTTCACTTCACGCAGCAGCACCGCTTGATTGAGCAAGGTGACACCGGCGCGCCGACAGGCAGCGAGCGCTGCGCTTACTTCGTCGTTAATTTCGTGCGGATGATTCGCGTGGATCACGAGCACTGGCTGCAGGCGCCCACCAGCTAAGCTTGTTAACAGAGCCGGCGTGATACGGGCCGGCAGTACCACCGGCAAGCGGGTGTGAATACGCAGACGTTCGATATGTGGAATGCACGCGAGCTTGTTGATCAGCGCTGCGAGCGCGCTGTCGTCCAGCACCAAGGGATCGCCGCCACTCAAAATCACTTCACGCAGTGATTGATCAGCCGCGATGGACGTGAGTGCCGATGACAGCGGACCTGCGCCCACGCTGCCACCGTAAGGGAACTCCCGTCGAAAGCAGTAACGACAATGAATGGCGCAGGCGCCAGTCACAATCAACAGGGCACGCCCGTGGTACTTCTGCAGCAGGCTGCCGTTGCTGAAGTGGCTAGTCTCGGCCAGGGGGTCGGCGCTGTAGCCGATGGTGTCGTCGCCCTCACAAGCCAAAGGCAAGACCTGCCGCAGCAGCGGATCGCGAGCGTCGCCATAGCGCATGCGCGCGGCGAAACTGCGGGTAACCCGAAATGGGAAAGCCGTTTTATCGACGAGGGTCAGGCTGGCGGTTTCGAGTCCAAGCGCGGTGAGCAGCGCGCTGGGCTCGCGATAGGCGTCGCGCAACTGGTTCTGCCAGTCACTCATGTCCAACACCTGCGAGGTTCGCGCTATCATAGTGGCCGCCGAAATTCTGGAAACACCTAGGTCTATGGCCACTTACAGCACCAACCAGTTCAAGCCCGGGCTGAAAATCATGTTGGACGGTGATCCGTTCACCATCGTCGACAATGAATTTGTCAAACCAGGTAAGGGACAAGCGTTCAATCGTATCAAAATCCGCAACCTCAAGACCGGCCGTGTGATCGAAAAGACCATGAAGTCCGGTGACACCGCGGAGGGCGCTGATGTGGTCGATCTGGAACTGCAGTTTCTCTATACCGACGGCGACGAATATCACTTCATGAACACTCAAACCTTCGACCAGATCATTGCACCGGTTTCAGCCATGGCCGATGCCGCGAAGTGGTTGAAGGGTCAGGAGATGTGTCAGGTGACCTTATGGAACGACGCACCGCTTGCGGTTTCGCCGCCGAATTTTGTGGTGTTACGCATTACTGAAACCGATCCTGGCTTACGCGGCGATACCGCCACCGGCGGCACCAAGCCAGCAAAAATGGAGACCGGTGCGGTGGTCAAAGTGCCATTGTTCATCGAACAGGGCGACCTCCTGCGGATTGACACCCGCACCGGCGAATACGTGTCACGGGCCAAGGAATAACATCCGCGATTTAGTGGAGTTGCACAGCTGGCGGCCCAGCGCGGCGTTGGCGACGCTGCGCCAGCGCGCGGTTATCGTGGCAGCACTGCGCGCTTATTTTGACGACCAGGGTGTGCTGGAGGTCAGCACACCGGCGCTAATAGCTTACGGCACCAGTGAACCAACGCTCGTCAATCTGACCCTTGAGAGTCCGTTTACGCCCGCGCGGCGCTGGTTTTTACGCACCTCGCCCGAAGCGGCCATGAAACGTCTGGTGGCCAGCGGTAGCGGCGACATCTACCAACTCGGTCCGGTGTTTCGCGCCGATGAACACGGCCGCCATCATCTCACCGAATTTACATTGCTTGAGTGGTACCGGCTGGGCTTCGGACTGGTTGAACTCATGGACGACGTTGAACGAGCGCTGCGCGCTGCAGGTTTTGCGCGCGCGATCACGCGTGTGCCCTACGGTGATTTGTTCGCGGCGCATTTTGGCGTTCAGCCCCACGCTTTGCCCACCACCCGTCTAGCACACTTGGTGGCCCAACAAGCGGTTGAGCTCGCCCAAACTGATGTGAACGATCGCGCTTTGCTGCTCGATTGCCTGTATGCCTGCGTGCTGGAACCCGCCCTGCGCGGCGCGGGCGCAATCTTTCTCTATGACTATCCGGTCGAGTTGCGTGCTTATGCGCGCGTTTGCGGCGGTCCGCCACTGGTCGCCGCACGCTTTGAATTGATCATTGATGGCTTGGAACTCGCGAACGGCTACCACGAGATAGTCGATGCTGACGAGCAAGCCCAGTGTTTTGCCGATGACAACAGCGTTCGTCGCGAGCGCGGCCTGTCTAACGTGGCGCCGGATCAACGCTGGCTGCGAGCGATGTCCGCGGGCATGCCTGCCTGCGCCGGTGTTGCTCTGGGTATCGAACGCCTACTGATGGCGCTTGGACTGGGCAGTGCCATCACGGACGTGACCAGTTTTGGCCATGAACTGGACGGCAACGGGGCTCCCGAAGTGTAGTGTCATGAGACAAACAAGCCGATATCGATTTTTTTGGATCAGCAACTTAAGTAGACTAAGGACCCTGGTCAATATTATCTCGTCAACACCGAGGGTGTTCGTGAGCGGTTGTGGCAAGGCGCGTTTCGCTGGCAATAGCGGGGCTATTGCCAAGAAATGCAACGCCGCCGCGGCCGCTCACGAACAGCCGAATGTAGAGATAGTTTTGACCAGGGTCCTAAGTCTGTTTACACGTGACGCGCGGACAAAGCCTGCCGATGGGCGTTTACCAAATCGACAAATTGATGGGTGAGGCGCGGCGCCTGGCGGCAGAGTACCGCCGTGCGACCGGTAAAA
>JAYUQF010000560.1:0-2677 GCA_043756885.1 Pseudomonadota bacterium | reverse complement strand
TGGGTGAGCCGCTGAATATGCCGCAGCGCTGCAATATGTGTGTCCAGCGTGCAATCGACACCCGTGTAACTCTCGCGGTCGATCATGTTGCGCGCGGTGTCGGCCGTCGCCCTGAGTAAGGGAGCAAAGGCTTTGACGGTTTGGAAATATTGCGCAAGTGGGAGCTGTTCGGATTCACACAAGGCCGCGCCATGCACCATGGCCAGAGTCGCACCGTAATAATAATCGAGCACCGCACACTCGAGGGTAGCAGCGGCGCCGATCGCCTCGCCAGCAAACTGGCTGACCCCGCCGAACATACCGAGTGTCGCGCGATGGCGCTCAAAACACGCTTCCTGACCCGCATAGAACACGATTGTCTGTGGGCCGCCAACACCATTGGCGTAAGCAAGAATGGCAGCGTCCAGATAAAACATACCGTGCATGCCGGCCCACGCGTCCATGGTGCGTGCATCAGCCGGTGTGCCGCGCGTCAATTGCACCAGAGTTTTGTCCGCCAGCTCCACTTCATTGGCGACGTCATCCAGAACTTCCATGCCAGCGCTGTAATCGCTCAAGGACAGCACGATCAATTCAGCCTCGGCGCAGGCTTCGGCCGCACTGCGCGTTACACGCGCGCGATCAGCGAAAGCATAGGCGCGGGCGCTGGTGCGGTTCCACACGGTGAGTGGCACATGGGCGGCGACCAGCGCGTTGGCCAATGCGCTGCCCATGCGACCCAGACCGATGATAGTGGTGGCGGGATGATTCACCGTGGCGCCCCCGTTCGTGGGCTGGTCAGGCGATCTGCGCCGGTGATGTGCCGCTGCTGGTTCATCGCCAATCTCCGCTAACTCGGTGTTGGGCGTAAGGACCCTGGTCAAACACTTTCTACATTCGGCTGTTCCTAAGCGGCTGCCGCTGCGTTGCAATTGTTGGCAGTAGCCCCGCTACTGCCCGCAAATCGCGCCCGGCTAGCACCACTCAGCAACACCCTCGGACCCTCGGTGTTGACGAGATAATTCTGACCAGGGTCCTAAGCGCCGCCCGGTATTATCGCCGTCCACTGACAACCGGCCAAGAGCAGTCCAGCGCCCTGGCGGCTGGTGACTGTTACCATCGCGCTCAAAGTGTTGGCAGCGCGCTATCATGGTTTATGAGTTGAAAATTGAGCAGGAGAGAGCGTCATGAGTGTGGTCAAGGTCGGCGTCATCATGTTCGCGACGGACAAATCCATGCAGCCCGCAGCACTCGCGCGAGCAGTGGAAGAGCGTGGTCTGGACGGCTTGTTCCTGCCGGAACATACGCATATTCCGCTTGATACGCGTTCGCCGTTTTTCCCCGATGGCAAATTGCCGCCCCCGTATCTGCGCACCTATGACCCGTTTGTGGCGCTGGGCGCCTGCGCCGCCGTCACGGAACGTATTCATCTTGGTACCGGCATTTGCCTGGTTTCACAAAGACACCCCATCTCATTGGCCAAGGAAGTGGCGACCATCGACCGACTGTCGAACGGACGTTTTATCTTCGGCGTCGGCGCCGGTTGGAATAAACCGGAAATTGAGCATCACGGTGTGCGCTTCGAAACGCGCTGGCGCGTGGTCCGCGAGCGCATTGCGGCCATGAAAACCATTTGGCGCGAAGACGAGCCAGAGTTCCACGGTGAGTTCGTCGATTTTAATAAGCTGTGGTCCTATCCCAAACCCGTGCAGGTTGGTGGTCCACCCATCTGGCTGGGCGCAAACTCGAAATTTGTCGCCGACCGCGTCGCTGAATACGCCGATGGCTGGTTACCGGTCGCTGGTCGACAAGGTGGTGCGACGCTGGATAACCTGAAGGAGGCTTGTGCGCGTCGCGGTCGTCGTTTCGAAGACATTACGCTGTCTGATTTTTATGCACCACTGGACGAGCAGCAAGCGCGCGCTCAAATCGCACTGGGTTATTCCTATCTGGTTTACGGCCTGCCGTCGGACAGCCGCGAGCAGGTATTACCGGTTCTTGATCAGGTTGCAGCCCTGGCTGCGAAATTGCGCAACTGAACGCTACAACTCTGCATCCCTTCGACGCGCTGACGCCAGACTTCATTCTGGCGGCGGTGGAAGCGCAGGGTTATGTCACCGATGGTCGCCTGCTGGCTTTGAACAGCTATGAAAATCGCGTGTATCAAGTGGGCGTGGAAGACGACTCGCCCCTGATCGCGAAGTTTTATCGCCCCGCACGGTGGAGCAATGCTGCCATTCGCGAAGAGCATGAGTTCACTTTCGAACTTGCGCGCCAGGGCCTGCCAGTGGTGGCACCGCTAGGCAAGGATGCCAAACACAGCCTGCATATTATCGGCGAGCACAGACTCGCTTTATTTCCTCGACGCGGTGGTCGCGCACCGGATTTTGATCAACGCGAGGCCTTGTCGACCATGGGTCGTATGCTGGCGCGTATGCACACCGTGGGTTTCGGTCGTCCGTTTGCGCATCGTCCCGCCATCGATGTGCAAAGTTTTGGCATCGAGAGCGTGGAGTATGTAAAAGCCCACTGTCTGCCGGCCGATCTACAGCTTGCTTATGGTTCGCTGGCCCACGACCTGCTGCGTTTATGCACTGAACGGTTTGCGCAATGTGAGGGCGTGGTATGGCGGCGTGTACATGGTGATTGCCATGCCGGCAATGTGTTGTGGCGCGACGATGCACCGCACTTTGTTGAT
>JAYUQF010000559.1:0-2678 GCA_043756885.1 Pseudomonadota bacterium | reverse complement strand
CAACTAGCCGCGGCGGTGTTGTACGAGGACGAGCACTTCCTGATCGTGGACAAGCCTGCCGGAGTCGCAAGCCACGGCGGCACCGGCGTTCCTTATGGCGTGATAGAGATTGCCCGTCGCCTGCGTCCCGAGATAGCGCGCTTAGACCTTGCTCACCGCCTGGACCGCGATACTTCCGGCTGCCTGGTCTTGACCAAACAAGTTGATATTTTGCGCGGCTTACACACTGAGATCCGTGAACGTCACATCGATAAACGTTACTGTGCGCTCCTGTGCGGTCGCTTCCCGGCCAATCTCAAGACCATCAACGCGACACTGCGGACCAGTCGCGAACAGGAAGCTGAGAAGCGCGCACGGGTGAACGCCGACGGTAAAGCGAGTGAGACCATTATCGAAAAAGTGGAGACAGCAGGCTCCCACTCCCTCGTCCAGATGCGATTGGTAACCGGACGCATGCACCAGATCCGTGCCCATGCCCAGCATATCGGCCATTCGGTCGCGGGAGACCGTCTCTACGGGGATGATCCGTTTAACCGTGAGATGGCGTCGCGAGGCCTCAAACGTCTGTTCCTGCACGCGGTTTCCATCGGATTCGAAGTTAGCGGCCACCACATAGAAGCCACGGCACCGCTCCCAGCGGAGTTGGCGCAACTGCTCGACAATTTGCGGTTGTCGCCGTGATCCGTCTAGTGGTTTTCGACTGGGACGGGACACTTATGGATTCCGAGGCGAGGATCGTCACCGCCATGCAGCAAGCGTTTCTGGCCGAGGGGGCCAACGTACCGAGCCGTTCCCATGTTCGCGATATCATTGGTCTTGATCTTGCGCATGCGGCGGCACTTCTCGGACCGGATTTAGAACCGGCGCGCATCGCGGCCATTGCATGCGATTACCGACAGCGCTACGCACGCCTGCATGCAATTCCGACGCCGCTGTTCGACGATGCTCGGGCGACACTCAGGCAGCTTGTCGAAACCGGCTTTGTGCTCGCAATTGCGACTGGCAAGAGCCGCCGTGGACTTGACCGCGCGATACAGGAGAGCGGAATCGCTGAGTTCTTTACCACCTCCCGATGCGGCGAAGAAGCGGCCCCGAAACCGGATCCAACAATGCTGCGTGACATATTGTTCGAACTCGACATTTCCCCACACGAAACATTGATGGTGGGTGACACGGAATACGACCTGATGATGGCCGCAGCTGCCCGAACCTACGCTGGCGCTGCGACCTATGGCGCACACTCTCGCCAACGTCTGCTAAGTCTCAAACCAGCTATCGTCATTGATACCCTGGCAGAACTGCCGGCGGCGATATCGCGGTTGAACCTCACCAAGTAAACCCCCTGCAACAGGAGAACGCGCTCATGGGCTGGGACCACCCTGATCAAACGCCGCCGGCAGCGCCTAAGCCGGATAGTGAGAACACCACCGATCTGGAAGCTCGGCTGTTCCAACGCCTGTCGTTTGAGTTTCTGCGCGAACAACGAGCAGCGCGGCGCTGGGGAATTTTTTTCAAATTGCTGGCGGTCTTGTACGTGTCCGGCTTTGTGCTCCTGTCGCTGCCAAGCGGCTGGCATCTGTCAAGTCTGGGCTCAACCAAGGTCACCGCTCTGGTTGATTTGCAAGGTGTGATTGCTCATGGCAACACGGCGAGTGCTGACAACGTTGTGGCCGGGTTGCGCGCCGCATTTGAAAACGCGTCGACCGCCGGCGTGGTGCTGCGCATTAATAGTCCCGGGGGCAGCCCTGTCCAGGCCGGTTACATTAACGACGAAATTTATCGGTTGCGGGAAAAATATCCGGACATTCCGCTTTATGCCGTAGTTGAAGACCTGTGCGCCTCGGGCGGATATTACGTGGCGGTTGCGGCCGACAAGATATATGCGGACAAAGGTAGTTTGGTCGGATCGATAGGCGTGCGGATGGACGGCTTCGGATTTGTTGACGGCATGCACAAACTCGGTATCGAGCGGCGCCTGTTTACGGCGGGCGAAAATAAAGGATTTTTGGACCCTTTTTCCAGCGTAGATCCGCTGCATGTCGAACACGTTCGCAAGCTTTTGGCCGATATACACCAGCAATTCATAAACACCGTGCTCAAAAAACGGCGTGGCAAAATCAGCGCTGACCCGGCGCTCTTCTCCGGCTTGGTGTGGACGGGTGAGCGGGCGCTGGAACTGGGCTTGGTGGACGAATTTGGATCCACCGGCATGGTGGCGCGGGACGTGATTGGGGCCGAGAAGATCGTGGATTTCACCCCCCGAGACTATTCCGTAGAGGGACTGCTCAAGCGCACTGGCGTATCGCTGCTCAGTGAAGTGACATCCGCGCGCGGTTGGTCATGGCAAGGACGTTGAATCGATAGGCGAGCCGTTTAAGTAAGGCGCGCCGATAGGCTGATGACGAGTGCAACACGAGCTCGCATGGGGATCGCGCGCCGTCAAAACCCGAACTTGGCTGCGTCGAAATAAAAATTGTGTTCTAACATGCTGATGTTTGGCCTATACTGCCGCGCCCTCATGGCCAACGAACTACCCGAAAATATCGAATGTCGGCTGCTCTCTGCCGGATCGGGGGAGCTGAGCGGTACCGTGGGGGCGGCACGCCTGACCCGAATCGACGAGCCGTATCGTGTCTCGGGCGTTACTCAAGTCGACCTTCGATGCACGGTTCGGGACG
>JAYUQF010000558.1:0-2680 GCA_043756885.1 Pseudomonadota bacterium | reverse complement strand
GCTTCACGCCCTGGGACCGTCAACAGAGCAAGTATCTAGCGCGCATGGTCGCCAACTATTTTCGCAATCCGGTGTGCGTGGCCGAAGCGGCCTGAGTCGTCGCCCCGGCTCACGCGCGCGCGGCTTTGCCGCGCTCACGCAAGGCGCTAAACAATTCGTATTGACCATCACTGGTCGCCGTCCAGCTGAAGGCCTCGGCATAGGCGCGCGTCTGTTCGCGCGTTGGCGGCGACGCGAACAGTGCGCGCACGCCCGCCGTGATCGCGGGCGCCGAACGCTCGTCAAGCAGCCGGCCGGCCGCCGGCGCAGCCACCACTTCGGGCGTGCCCCACACCCGCGTGGCGACCACCGGGGTACCGCAGGCCATCGCCTCAAGCAGCACATTGGCCCAGCCTTCGCGGCTGGAAGCCAGCACCATCACGTCCGCAGCGGAATAGTAGTCGCGCAATTCGGTCTGGGGCACGAGCCCCGCGAAACGTACACGCTCGGCCACCCCCAAGCGTTCGGCCAGTCGTTCCAACGCACTGCGCTGCGGGCCCTCACCGATGATAATCAGGCTCACGTCGTGCAACTCGCGCAGGGCTTCGATGACCAGATGATGTCCCTTCAACTCGATGAGGTTGCCCACCGACAACAATAAACGTCCACGCAAGCCAAAGCGTTGTCGGACCTGCTCGCCCGCCACCGGTGAAAACCGCGTGAGGTCGACGCCGTTGCGCAGTACCTGTATGCGCGCCTCGTCCACCCCCAGGCTGACGAGGTGATCGCGCAGCGCACCGGCCACTGTAATAAGCGCATCGGCGTGGGCGGCGGCCCACAGGATCCAGCGCCGCGGCAGGGCAAAATCCGGCATCAGGCTGATATCGCTGCCGCGCGCGGTAATGGCCACGGGAATGCCGAGCTCGCGACCGATCATTAGTGCGGCGACACCGTCAGGATAGAAGAAGTGCGCATCGATGACGTCGATCGGCCGGCTGCGCGCGAGGCTCGCCACCAGTCCGCGCGTGGCGCGATACATGAGCCAAGGCGACACGTACCAGCTGAGCTTGGGCACCACCGGATAACGCGGATGCCAGACCGGCACGCCGTCGCGCTCCTCGGTGGCGGGCACGCTGGCATAGACGCCATACAAGCCGAACCGCGCGCCCCGTAACGGAAACCATGGCACCGGCGCGACTACGCGACTGTCGATGCGATGATCGGCGCGCAGATGACGCAGACGCTGCTCGATGAAGATGCCGTGACGTGGCTGCCGAACGTTGGGGAACAGAGAGGTGTAGGTAAGGAGCGCCAAGGGCGGCGTCATTGCAACTCGACTCGTCTGGTTCACACAACTGGGTCTTCGATTGGCATAGGCCGCAGGTCGGCGCGCGTCGCGGCAGGCAATGACAAGTGTGCCCACGCACTACGCGGCAGTGTAGCATGCGCGGCAAGTCGCATCGGCGCTCACAGATTGCCGCCGGCGGCCGCTAAGGATCTTGATAAAAATTATATGTTCACCGTGCTCGGCTTTTAACCGGGAAACGGCGGCATTACTTCAATCGTCATGTACAAATAATTTGCCTCAGGGTACTAAGGACCCGGGCGACGCCTGCGGGCTGGTTCGCGATCCCTTATTTCGAGGCCGGCGCCGCCGATGTCACAGAATTCCAATTTCGAAACCGTCAAGCGTGAAGCGACACGCGGCGTGGCCTGGACCGGTGCCGAGAGCGTGCTGCGTCAGGTCATCCAGATCACGGCGCAACTGCTGCTCGCACGTCTGCTCGCGCCTGGCGATTTCGGTGTGCTCGGCATGGCGCTGGTCTTCCAGGGTATCGCGCAGCTGCTCGCCGACTTCGGCATCGGCTCGGCCATCGTGCAGAAACAGCAGCCCGATGCCCTCACTTTGTCTTCCTCGTTCTGGGCCAACCTCGGCGTGGCGGCGGTGCTCAGCGCCACCATGGTTGTCGGCGCGCCGCTGGTCGGTGCTTTCTATGACTCGCTCGAAGTGGTGCCCGTGATCCAGGTATTGAGCCTGAGTCTGCTGCTGGGTGGTCTGCGCACACTGCCGCGCGCCCTGCTCTACAAGGACATGCAGTTCGGCATCCTCGCCCGCATCGGCATCATCAGCTCCTGCGTCGGCACCAGTGTCGCAATCGCGATGGCGGCCACCGGCTTCGGCCTGTGGAGCCTGGTGGCGCAGCCCTTGGCCGGCAACATCACCGAGACCGTATTACTGTGGTGCGTCAGCCGCTGGCGGCCACAATGGGCATTCAACTGGGCGAGCATGCGCGACGTCGCCCACTTCAGCTACGGCGTGCTCGGCACCAATCTGCTCAACTACGCATCGCGCAATGCGGACAATCTGCTGATCGGCAAAGTGCTGGGTAGCACCTTGCTGGGCTATTACGCGCTGGCCTACCAGATCATGCTGTATCCCTTGAGTCAGGTCTCCGGCGTCATCGTCAAGGTCATGTTTCCAGCGCTGTCCCAGCTGCAGAACGAACCTGCGCAGGTGCGCTCGGCGTTTCTCGCCGGGGTCTCGATGATCGCCTTCGTCACGTTCCCGATGATGCTCGGCTTGTACGCCGTCTCCCATGACTTCATCGTCATCGTGTTCGGTGAAAAATGGCTGCCGATGCGAGTGGTGCTGGAGATCTTCTGCGGTATCGGCCTATTGCAAAGCATCGGCACCACGGTC
>JAYUQF010000557.1:0-7114 GCA_043756885.1 Pseudomonadota bacterium | reverse complement strand
GCTGCCCGTCACAGCCAACGGTGCTCATCGTGAGCAGCATGATGGCAATAAACGCAGGCGCGTTTGATGGCGGGAATCGCATGTTCGCGTACTCGGCGGCGCTGCGGGATTATAAACTCGGTCGGGACACTGTACACTTCGCGGGCCCCGTGCGGGGCAAACGAAAGCCAGCCGGCAAGGTAGTCAGACAATGGGAATTCTGCAAGGTAAACGCGCGTTAATCGTTGGAGTTGCCAGCAATAAATCGATTGCATGGGGCGTAGCCAAGGCCATGCATCGGGAAGGTGCTGAGCTCGCATTCACTTTTCAAAACGAGCGTTTGCAATCACGGGTTGAAGACTTCGCCGCCGAATTGGGCTCAGAAATCACGGTGCCGTGCGACGTACAGAATGACCAGGAAATCCAGGCTGTGTTCAATCACATCGACGACTACTGGGATCACTTGGACATCCTCGTGCATTCCGTTGCCTATGCACCACGCGAAGAACTTCAAGGCGGCTACCTCGATAGCGTGACTCGCGAGGGCTTTCGCATCGCCCATGAAATCAGCTCCTATAGCTTCGCAGCATTAGGCAATGCGGCGCGCCCGCTCATGAAAGGACGCAAAGGCGCGATGCTGACCCTGAGCTACCTCGGTGCAGTACGCACAATGCCGAGTTACAACGTCATGGGATTGGCAAAAGCCAGTCTGGAAGCCAATGTCCGCTATATGGCTGAAAGCCTTGGTCCGGAAGGCACACGGGTCAATGCAGTATCGGCTGGACCCATCCGCACTCTGGCGGCATCTGGTATCAAGGATATGCGTAAGTTTTTAACCTACGTAGAAAATACAGCTCCTTTGCGTCGCAACGTCACCATCGATGAAGTTGGTAACGCAGCGGCTTTCCTATGCTCCGACATGGCATCGGCTATCACTGGCGAGATAACCTACGTTGACTGCGGTTACAACATTATGGGCATGGGTGGCATGTAAGATGCCAATGGCAAACCTTGTCTAGAGATTCTTCTCTATGATGTTGATGTCGCTGCCAGCGCGAATGGTAGCGACAAATTCGCTCCATACCGCACCCATCCGTCCCTTCACCAGGTCTTTTTGGACCGCCGCTATATCACTACTTGCGATCGCGCTGTCGGCCGGTACGACCACATTCGCCACCCTTATGACTGCGTAGTCGGTATTGCCGATCGGGATGCCAGTGTATTCAGGAGCGCCAGCCGGCACCTGGACCGCAAAAGCCGCGCGCAGCACGGCACGATTGACGTCACCGGAATCACGCGTCGCGCCTTCCTGCTGTTCCCAACCGAAGCCACGCCCCTTCACCAGTTCGGTAACGGTTTCGCCCTTACGCAGACGTTGGATAAACTCCTGTCCGAGCGCTTGCGTCTTTTCGCGCCGATGAATATTGCGTACCGACTCCTCGACTTGTGTCTTCACCTCGGCCAATGCGGGCACGGCCGATGGCACGTGCTCAACCACCCGCAGTGCAAGCACCCGACTTTGTGGTAGTTCCACAGGCGCGCTATTGAGACCTTCGACCAATACCTCTGGCGTGAATGCTTCAGCGGCTGTTTTGTCCGAGAACTTCTCGGCTACTTCAGCCTTCGTCATTGTTGCAGTGCTGACTGTTTTGAGACCAAGCGTTTCCGCAGCAACGGCTAAGCTGTCGGAATTTTCGTAGACCAGATCCGCGAATCGCTCGGATAGATCCGAAAATTCTTTCTGCGCTTCGGCATCGCGATAGGCCACTACAACTTCCGCTTTGACTTTTTCAAACGGCTGCAGGCCGCCAGCCTTGATCTCTCGAAGCTTGATGATGTGCCAACCAAATTTGGTACGCACCGGCGCGCTGAGCTCACCGACTTTCAACTTGAATGCGGCCTCTTCAAATTCTGGCGCCATGGCACCCCGCGCAAAAAACCCAGTGGACCCGCCTTCGGCCTTAGAGCCAACATCGTCGGACAATTCCTTGGCTAACTCTACAAAATCCTCGCCTGCGCCGACCCGTTTTCGAATGTCTTCAATCCTGCTTTGCGCGCCCGAAGTCGCCGTCGCATCGGCATCCTGCGAAATCTGCACAAGGATGTGATTGACATCGCGCTCTTCGGCGAGCGTGTAAGCCGCCGGATTGGCATCGTAATACTCGCGTAGGTTTTCGTCCTTGACGTCAACTTCAGCTGCTAAAGCTGCGGCAGAAATTTCCAGATACTCAAAACTGGCTTTTTCAGGCCTTCGATAGTCTTCCTGGTGAGACTCAAAGTAAGTAGCCGTTTCCGCATCACTTAAGGTGATCTGCTTTTCGATTTCGGCCGCGGGAATGACCGCGTAGCCGATGTCCCGCTTTTGCTTTTGCAACACGGAAATCTTCTGCGCTTCCTCGCGAGTGACAAACTCTGACGCCGCCACGCCGTTGCGCAACTGCGACTTTGCCATGTCAGCGCGTAGTTGCTGTTCGAATCCAAGCTGCGTGAAGCCGAGAGCACTTACACTGCGTTCGTAAAGCTCACGAGAGAAACCGTTTTCGCCTTGAAAAGCAGGGACCTCCTGCAGTTGTCGGGCAACCTGGGAATTTGTCACCCGCACGCGCGCGTCCGCGACGAGGCGCGCCAGGACGCGGTCGTTGATCAACTCGTCGAGGGCTTTACTCTTAGTCTCAGGCTTGTCCCAGTCGGCGGGATTAAATGCATCGCCAAGCATGGACTCTGCCTGGCGTCGAAAGCGTTGCATCGCGTTCTGAAATTCCTCAATTGGGATTTCGTCACCATCGACTTCGGCGACGATTACGCGCTTGGCGGCATTTACGTAGCTTTCCACACCCCAGAGGATGAAGGTCAAGGAAATCAGGCCCACAACAACAGCGACAAAAAGGCCTTGAGTTCGATCACGTATCGTTTGCAGCATGCGCATGACCTCTGCTCAGAATCGAAGGGTGAAATTCCGACCGTCAGAATGCAGCGGGCGCACCACGTGGTGCGCCCGACTTGATAATGCATCGAAATTGGCGGAGTGGACGGGACTCGAACCCGCGACCCCCGGCGTGACAGGCCGGTATTCTAACCAACTGAACTACCACTCCGATGGCTTGCGCTGGTGGGTGCTGAGGGGATCGAACCCACGACCTTCGCCTTGTAAGGGCGACGCTCTCCCAGCTGAGCTAAGCACCCGAATGCGTGCTCTGCGAAGCGCGCTAGTTTACGGCATCCTTAAGGGCTTTGCCAGGTTTGAAGCCTGGGACTTTTGACGCTTTGATTTCAATTGCAGCCCCAGTTTGAGGATTACGGCCAGCACGCGCTGCGCGACTGCGCACGATGAAAGTACCGAAGCCAACCAGGTTCACCTGCTCTTCTTTTTTTAATGCCGCACATATGTTGTCGAAGACCGCATCCACTGCTCGTGCTGCAGAAGCTTTTGTAATGTCCGCAGCAAGTGCGACGGCGTCGATAAGTTCTGCTTTGTTCATGGAGATCCTCTTAGTCCCTGCGCGATGGAGTTTAAGCTGCGGCGAGTAGTCTGCACGCTGATGCTGCTTGTCTGTGGTGAGTTACTCACTCCTGTGAGTGCGCGGCCGTTATACCAAGCACCCCCAGGAGCGTCAAGCAAGCCCGATCAATGGCGACCGAACGTGTGATCAGAACCTCAATGCCGTCGCAGAAGATCTGCGTCGTCTTCGTTCGCCGGCTTATCCTTAGACGGGGCCGCAGTGCCTGCTTCGACTATCGATAACGGCTCTGGCGTGCGCAGCAACGCGATTTCGAACACCTCATCTATCCACCGTACTGGTTTTATGTCCAACTCGTGTTGAATATTCGGCGGGATCTCGCTGAGTTCGCGTTCGTTCTCCTTCGGTATAATCACTTGTTTTATACCGCCGCGTATTGCCGCAAGAAGCTTTTCTTTCAGTCCCCCAATCGGCAGAACTTCGCCGCGCAGAGTAATCTCGCCAGTCATGGCGACGGTGGCCTTGACTGGAATTCCAGTCAACGCCGATACCATGGCGGTACACATTCCAACACCCGCGCTCGGGCCGTCTTTCGGCGTCGCGCCTTCTGGAACATGAAAGTGAACATCGTTAGTTGCATAGAATTCCGGGGCTATTCCGAGGGAGCGCGCCCGGCTACGCACAACCGTCATCGCCGCTTTAATTGATTCCTGCATCACGTCACCAAGGCGACCGGTATAGATCTCTTTACCCTTGCCTGGAACGACTACGGCTTCGATGGTGAGCAGATCACCACCGGTCTCGGTCCACGCTAAGCCAGTGACCTGTCCGACACGGTCCTCTTCTTCGGCCAATCCATAGCGGAATTTTTTTACACCGAGGAATTTCTCCAGGACTTTAGGCGTGACCGTCACCGACTTGGTCGTCGGCTTCTGTAATATGCCCTTCACAACCTTGCGGCAAACGTTCGCCATTTCGCGTTCGAGATTGCGAACACCCGCTTCTCGCGTGTAGAACCGGATAACGTCTCGAATCGCTGCTTCCGAGATCTTGATCTCGTCAGCCTTCAAACCGGCATTTTCGACCTGCTTAGGGACAAGATACTTCTGCGCGATGCTGACCTTTTCGTCCTCTGTATATCCGGAGATCCGGATCACTTCCATGCGATCCAGCAACGGTGCCGGAATATTCAAGCTATTGGAGGTTGTAATGAACATTACCTCCGATAGGTCGTAATCAACTTCCAGATAATGATCGTTGAACGAGTTGTTCTGCTCTGGATCGAGCACCTCCAATAAGGCGGAGGCAGGGTCACCGCGAAAATCCATCGCCATTTTATCGACTTCGTCGAGCAGAAACAGCGGATTACGGGTACCTACCTTCGCCATGTTCTGAAGGATCTTCCCGGGCAGCGAACCGACATAGGTCCGACGATGCCCTCTAATTTCGGCTTCATCGCGCACCCCGCCAAGAGACATGCGTACGAACTTCCGATTCGTCGCGCGAGCAATTGACCGCCCCAGCGATGTTTTACCCACGCCAGGCGGTCCGACCAGACACAGAATCGGTCCCTTCATCTTGCTGACGCGCTGTTGAACAGCGAGATGTTCGAGAATCCGTTCTTTCACTTTTTCGAGACCAAAATGGTCAGACTCAAGGATTTCCTCGGCTCGATTCAGATCTCGGCTAGTCTTCGAGCGCTTCTTCCATGGTACCGAAACAATCCAGTCGAGGTAATTTCGAACCACCGTAGCTTCAGCGGACATCGGTGACATCATGCGCAGCTTTTTCAGCTCTGCTTCGGCCTTTTCCCGCGCTTCCTTGGGCATGCCAGCGCGCGTAATTTTCTTCGCTAGCTCATCGAACTCATTGACGCCGTCCTCGGTCTGGCCGAGCTCGTTTTGAATAGCTTTCATCTGCTCATTCAAGTAGTACTCGCGCTGGCTTTTCTCCATCTGCTTTTTAACACGCCCCCGCAGACGTTTTTCAACCTGCAGTAGGTCTATCTCAGACTCCATCAGATGGATCAGGTGTTCGAGACGCTCACGCAAAGGAATCGTCTCGAGGATCTCCTGCTTGTCTTGGATCTTTATCGCCATGTGGGCGGCTATGGTGTCGGCGAGCCGAGATGGATCATCGATGCTAGAAAGCGAGGAGATGATCTCGGGTGGTACTTTTTTGTTGAGCTTCACATACTGCTCAAATTGAGTCATCAAAGAGCGACTGAGAATCTCGGCTTCCCGACCGCTAACCTGCTCTGCGGGTATCATTTCGCACCGAGCGGCGTATAGGTCGTCAGTCTCGACAAATGCTTCGATCCTGGCCCTCTGCACGCCTTCGACAAGAACTTTGATCGTTCCGTCCGGCAACTTCAGCAGCTGCAATATGTTTGAAACAGTGCCAATTACGTGAATATCCGCGGGTTGCGGGTTGTCATCACCAGCGCTCTTCTGCGCTATCAGCAAAATCTGCTTGCCGTCTTCCATGGCCCGCTCAAGTGCGCGAATCGACTTCTCGCGGCCAACAAATAAGGGGATGACCATATGCGGATAAACCACGACATCACGCAGCGGTAATACGGCGAGCACATTGACAGTATCGGTCATGATAAAAAGCTCCTGCGAACACCACCCGCAACAGCCTCGTCGCGGGTTGGCATTGAATTTATGGGAGCCGGGAGCAGTGATGCCCCGTGCAGGTAGATCGGATGAGAGAGGCTTAATGCCCGACGAGCGCGCCTCGGCGCCGTCGCGACCAATGCGGAAAGGCTCGCTTTAATCGGGCGCCGCCTTGGGAATTTCCGGGCTTTCGTAAATGACAAGGGGTTTTGATTCACCTTTGATAGAACCCTCGTCAACAACTACCTTGGTGGCGTTCTTGAGCGAGGGTAACTCGTACATGGTGTCGAGGAGGCTTTGTTCAAGTATCGAGCGCAGGCCGCGCGCACCAGTTTTCCGTTCGACCGCGCGCTGAGCGACAGCGCGCAACGCGTCGTCCCGAAATTCCAGGACACAAGATTCCATTTCGAACAGCTTGCCATACTGTTTTGTAAGCGCATTTTTAGGCTCAGTCAGAATCTGAATCAACTGCTCCTCGTCCAACTCGTCGAGAACGGCAAGCACTGGCAAGCGCCCAACAAACTCAGGAATAAGGCCGTATTTGATCAGATCTTCCGGTTCGACCTGGTGCAGTAGCTCACCGGCAGTCTTTTTGTCGTTCTTGCTTTTAACCTCCGCCGAGAAGCCAATACCACCCTTCTCAGAGCGGTCTCGAACAATCTTGTCCAGTCCGGAGAAAGCGCCGCCACAGATGAACAAGATGTTAGACGTATCGACCTGCAGGAACTCCTGCTGCGGATGTTTGCGCCCGCCCTGGGGCGGCACCGACGCCACGGTGCCTTCAATTAGCTTGAGAAGGGCCTGTTGGACGCCTTCACCGGATACATCGCGAGTGATCGACGGGTTATCCGACTTGCGAGAAATCTTGTCAATTTCATCGATATATACGATGCCAGTCTGGGCTTTCTCGACGTCGTAGTCACACTTTTGTAGAAGTTTCTGAATGATGTTCTCGACATCCTCGCCAACGTAGCCCGCTTCAGTTAGCGTGGTGGCGTCAGCAATAGTGAAGGGTACGTTTAGCAAACGAGCAAGCGTCTCGGCCAATAACGTTTTACC
>JAYUQF010000556.1:0-2690 GCA_043756885.1 Pseudomonadota bacterium | reverse complement strand
ACAAAGCCCACTACGTTCTAATGAACGTCGAGTGCGACGCACCGACCTTGGGCGAACTTAATAGCGCCTTCCGCTTCAACGATGCAGTGTTGCGTAATCTGGTTATCCAGCGCGACAGTGCAGACACCACGCCGTCCCCCATCGCCCAAGCCAAGGATGAACAGTCGGAGCGTGATGACGAACGCGGCCGTCGTTCACGTGAAGGTAGTCGTGGCGCGCCGCGCGGCGATGCGCCGCCGGCTGATGGTGATGGTGATAGTGACGACGCAGATAACGAAGCGGTTGCGATCGACGAATCGCAAGACGCCTGACGCCCGGAGCACATACGATGGCCAAGTTTTTTCGACGCAAGCGCTTTTGCAAATTCACCGCCGATGGCGTCATCGAGATCGACTACAAAGATCTTGCGACCCTCAAGGCTTACATTACTGAAAACGGCAAGATAGTGCCGAGCCGTATCTCGGGTACAAAAGTGCGCTATCAGCGCCAACTGGCGACCGCCGTGAAGCGGGCACGTTTTCTCGCACTCCTGCCCTACTGCGACGCGCATTAAGGGCTGACTTCAGGAGCGTACGCCGTGCGGGGCCTCGCGCGGTTAGCGATGCGTGGCCCCATGTTCGCGGCAGGCTGCGCGGCCGTGCTCGCGCTGGCCGCGATGGTTTTCGGCATCTTACTGGTGCCATCTGCAGCGGTTATTGCGCTGACCACTTTGCGTTTTGGTGCGCGCGATGGGCTAAAAATCGCCGCTATCGCCGCGTCGTTCGTTTTGGTTGTGCGTCTGGCACTGGGCCAAGACATCGGCTCATCCGTGCTGTTGGTGACGATGGCGTGGTTACCGGCGTGGTTGCTGGCTTGCACACTGGCCACGCGGCGCGCCCAGGATTGGCCGCTCCTGTTGGCGGCGCTAATGGTGCTGCTATACGCGGCCGGTTTACGGCTCGCGGTTGGCGATGTGGCGGTCTTCTGGCGCGACAGATTGAAGCCCTTGTTCGAGTTGATGGCAAAAGATGCGGGTGCACGCTTCACTCCTGAGCAGATGGAGTTCATCGTTGCTCAGATCCACAGCTGGACGATGATCGCGGTGTTCTGCATGCTGGCGGCCGTCATCATGCTGGCGCGATGGTGGCAGGCGCAGTTGTACAACCCCGGTGGTTTCGGCTCTGAGTTTCGTGAGCTGCGCATGCCTCGCGCGGCGACAGTAACGGCGGGCGCGCTGGCGCTGGTTTACGCGTTGGGTAGTAAGGGTGTGCTGGCCTTCGAGCTTGCCGGTGACGCGTGTGTATTGCTGGTGGTACTGTTTGCCCTGCAGGGTTTGGCAGTTGTCCACTTCATGGCACGTGCAAGGGGCTTGGCCGGCGCCTGGCTGACCACCCTTTATTTAGTGTTGGCTTTAGTGCCACACGTGGCCGGACCGATTCTGGCGACCACCGGACTGGCAGACAATATCGTCGACTTCCGTCGTCTGGGCGGGGTTCGACAACCGTAGCGCGGTCTTTGCATCGCGCTGGCAACGGCTTGGTTTCGATTTGATTGAGGACGATGTGATGGAAATTATCCTGCTGGAAAAAATTCACCGGCTTGGCAATCTGGGTGACAAGGTTAGCGTTGCCCCCGGTTACGGCCGCAACTTTCTCATTCCCAATGGCAAGGCAGTGCCTGCTACGGCCGTCAACGTTGCCAAGTTCGAAGAACAGCGCGCCGATCTTGAGCGTGTGCAGGCCGATACGCTGGGCCGCGCTCAAGCGCGTGCCGCGCAGCTTAATGACATGCAGCTAACCATCGCCGCCAAGGCCGGTGCGGAAGGTAAGCTCTTCGGCTCCGTTGGCACCCACGATATCGCCGAGGCAATTGTTGCGCAGGGCGCGGCCGCCGAAAAGCGCGAGGTGCGTCTGCCTGAAGGGCCACTGCGTGAAATTGGCGAATATGACGTCGAGATTCACCTGCATGCCGACGTCAACGCCACGGTCAAGATTAAAATTGTGTCGGCAGACGAGGTAACCGCAGCGCAGTGACGCTGCGCGCATTAAGCTTCTGGCGGCACACGCCGCGTCGTGAGGTGTAGGAGTGGACACCGATCTGGAAGCACTCAAGGTCCCTCCACATTCCATCGAAGCCGAGCAGGCGGTGCTCGGCGGTTTGATGCTCGACAACGAGGCTTGGACCAACGTAACCGAGCGCCTCAACAGCGCCGACTTTTATCGGCGTGACCACGCCAATATTTTTCGTGCGGTCGAAGTGCTGGCCAATGACAGCAAACCCTTTGACGTAGTGACACTCGCCGAATGGCTGCGTAGTCATGAGCAGTTGTCCGAGGTCGGTGGCATGGCCTATCTCGGCCAGCTTGCCGAAAATACGCCCAGTGCAGCCAACATCGCGGCTTATGCCGACATCGTGCGTCAGCGTTCGATTCTGCGCGGACTGATCAGCGCCGGCACCCAGATTGTCGAAAGTGCCTTTCGCACCGAAGGCCGCAATCCCGACGAGCTGCTGGACCTTGCCGAGAGTCTGGTGTTCGAAATCGCCGAGCGCGAATCCAAAAGCAGACGCGGCTTTCGGCCGATCAAGGAGTTGTTGGTCGACGCGCTCGATCGCATCGATATGCTGTTCCAGCGCGACAATCCCATCACCGGCGTCGCGACCGGCTTTTACGAACTCGACAACATGACCTCAGGGCTGCAAAAGTCAGATCT
>JAYUQF010000555.1:0-2698 GCA_043756885.1 Pseudomonadota bacterium | reverse complement strand
AGGGCGGTCATAACGAATACTTCCGTTATATGGTCGACATGCTGCGCGAAGCGGGCGCTGGCCATATTCGCGTATTTGGTGGCGGTGGTGGCACCATCACACCGGAAGAAATCGAGGTGCTGCAGCAATACGGGGTTGAGCGTATCTACCATCCGCACGACGGTATGCGCATGGGCTTGCAGGGCATGATCACTGATCTGGTTAATCGCACCCAGTCCGCGCGTATCAGCAGCCCGGTGCCGGAACGCGCCGACAGCAGCAACTTTCTGGCTGTCGCGCAGATGTTGTCGGCCCTTGAAGACGGCATTATCGCTGGCGCCAAGCTCGATACTTTACGTAAGCAGTGGCAGCTTGCCGGTCGACATGTGCCAGTGATTGGTATTACCGGCACCGGCGGTGCGGGCAAGAGCTCAGTCACCGACGAAATTCTTTCGCGCTTCTGTCAGTACTTCCCTGAGCGCACGATTGCCGTGTTGGCGGTGGACCCGACGCGGCGACGCACGGGTGGTGCACTGCTGGGCGATCGCATTCGCATGAACAGCCTGCGCCACGAAAACCTCTATATGCGCTCGATGGCCACTCGTCGCCAGCACTTATCGACCAGCGCCATGCTCGACGATTCAATCGCCTTCCTGAAGGCGGCGGGTTTTGGCATGGTGATTGTAGAAACCGCGGGTATCGGCCAAAGCGATAGCGAGATTGTCGACCTGGTTGATCTGCCGGTGTATGTCATGACCAGCGAGTTTGGCGCCCCCAGCCAGCTTGAGAAGATCGACATGATCGATTTCGCCGAAGTGATCGTGTTGAACAAGTTCGACAAGCGCGGTGCCGATGACGCGCTGCGCGATGTACGCAAGCAGTGGCGCCGCAATCACAACCGCTTTGACATTGACGACGCTGCGATCCCGGTTTATCCGACCATCGCCAGCCAGTTTAATGATCCGGGTCTGTCGTGGATGTTCGTTAATCTCTGTCAACGCCTGGCCACCAAACTCTTGCTCGATACGGCGGCCTGGGTACCGACCTTTGACACCTCGTTGCGCGAGCCCCGCGCAACGGTGCTTATCCCTGGTAGCCGCACACGCTATCTGGCGGAGATTGCCGAACAAGGCCGCAATATCAACGCCCGCATCGAAACCTTATGCGCAGCAGCCAGCCGCGCGCAGCACATGTTCGAAGCATTAAAGGCACTCCCCGATACCGATCTGCCCGAAGCGTTGTCGCCTTATCCCCAGAATGCGCTGCTGATCAGTGGTGACCGCAGCTTGGCCACTTTGCGCCAGCGTTACAACGCCGCCATCGATGATCTCGGGGCCGAAGGTCGCCAGTTGTTAATTGACTGGCCAGCGCGACTCAAAGGCATCACCGATCCGAAGTTCAGTTATGAGGTGCGCGGCAAGGCGATTGAAGGTGATAACTACCGCACCAGTCTGAGTCACCAGAAGATCCCCAAGATAGCGCCGCCCAAGTTTGATAGCTGGGGTGACCAACTGCGTTTTCTGATGCGCGAAAATTTGCCCGGTGCTTATCCCTACACGGGTGGTGTTTTTCCCTATCGTCGCGAAGGTGAAGATCCAACCCGCATGTTCGCCGGCGAAGGCACACCGGAGCGGACCAATCGCCGTTTTCATTATTTATCTGCGGGTCAGCCGGCCGCGCGTCTGTCAACGGCGTTCGACTCGGTCACGCTGTATGGCGAAGACCCCCACGAGCGGCCGGACATCTTCGGCAAAGTGGGCAACTCCGGCGTTTCCATCGCCTCGGTTGATGACGCCAAGAAGCTTTACTCGGGGTTTGACCTGAGTTCGCCTACCACGTCGGTGTCGATGACCATTAATGGCCCGGCCCCGATCGTGCTGGCATTTTTTATGAATGCTGCGATCGATCAGCAGATCGAAAAACATCTGAAAGAAAGTGGCCAGTGGGCGGCGACTGAGAAAAAAATCGCCAAGTACTTCGAAGGGCGTCAACGTCCGCAGTACAAAGGTGAACTGCCGGCTGGCAACGATGGCCTGGGTTTGGGGCTGCTGGGTATGTCGGGCGAGCAGGTGGTTGACGCCGAGACCTATGCGCGCATCAAAGCGCGCACCCTGCAATCGGTGCGTGGCACCGTGCAAGCCGACATCCTGAAAGAAGACCAGGCGCAGAACACCTGTGTGTTTTCGACCGAGTTCGCCCTGAAGATGATGGGCGACGTGCAACAGTATTTTGTTGACCACGCGGTGCGCAATTTTTACAGCATATCGATCTCCGGCTACCACATCGCCGAAGCCGGCGCGAATCCGATCTCGCAGCTTGCTTTCACTCTCTCAAATGGTTTCACCATTGTTGAGTATTACCTGGCGCGCGGCATGAAGGTCGATGATTTTGCGCCCAATTTGAGCTTTTTCTTTTCCAACGGCATGGACCCGGAATACACCGTTATCGGCCGCGTTGCGCGGCGCATCTGGGCGCGTGCCATGCGCGAACGTTACGGTGCCGCGCCGCGCAGCCAGATGTTGAAATACCACGTCCAGACCTCGGGTCGCAGCCTGCATGCGCAGGAGATCAACTTCAACGACATTCGCACCACGCTGCAGGCGCTGTATGCGTTGTTTGATAACTGCAACAGTCTGCATACCAATGCTTATGACGAGGCCATTACCACCCCCACCGAAGATTCGGTGCGACGTGCGGTGGCCATTCAATTAATCATCAA
>JAYUQF010000554.1:0-7161 GCA_043756885.1 Pseudomonadota bacterium | reverse complement strand
GGAGATGATGGCGAGATCCTGGGTGTCCCAGGCCGGCCATGGCGCTGCGCCGGCGAGAAAGTGAAATCCCGCTTGTGCCGCCCGCGGCAACGCATAGGCTGCTACGCGCACTTCACGCTCGCCATCGTGCAAGCGCACACGCCGGATCTGCGACAGTTCGGCAACCGCGGGCAAGGCTGATATACGTGTGACGAAGGTGCTATTGATGCGTGGTGGTGCCTGTTCATCAAAACCCGGTGAGATATAAAAATCGGCGCGTAATAACTGGCTCAGCCAATCGTCCACCGCACCACGAAAGCTGGCCACCATGAGGCCCACGCCCACACTGGTGGCGGTGGCCGCCATCAGCGCCGCCACTGCCATGCCGATGCGACCCATGGAACGCGCCGCCCCGCGCACTGCCAGACGCACCGGCACAGGACCTGAACGTGTATAACGATGGGCAAGCCGGGACAGGCCACATTGCACCAGCCATGGCACGACCAGCATTGCCGCCAAAATTGTTGCGCCCAAGGCGGCAAAGCCGGCATACAGCGAGCGAGACGATAATCCGAGCAGGGCTATGGCCAGGGCGCCACAAACCAGCCCTAAACACGCAGCACGGGACAGGCCCTGGGCGGCGTTACCAGCGCCCACCGAATAACGCGCAGCGTGGGCCGGGTCGGCCTGCAACGCCGACCACGCGGGTAGTGCCGCCGCAAATAATGTTGTAAGAGCCGCAAGCGCGATACCCAGCATTGCCAGTGTCGGCGCAAATACCAGTTGCCCGTCGCCTGTTGCGGCATAGTGATCGCGTAAGGTCTGACCGACCGGCGCCATCAGCGCACTGGCCAGCACATATCCCAAAGCGCAACCAAGCACACCACCCAGACTGCCGAGCACTAGCGCTTCTGCCACGATCAAGCGCGCCAGCGCGGCGCGCGTCACACCCAGTGCGCGCAAGCGCGCGAACAAGGATTCGCGCTGCATGACCAGGAAAGACATGGTGTTGTAAATCATAAAGCCACCGACCAATAAGGCCAGCAAGCTCAGCGCATCAAGATTGGTATAAAAGGCATCGGTCAGGCTGCGTGTGCCACGTGCTTGCCGACCGACGTCGATTAACTGCAGGTGCTGGGGCAAAACACGCATAAGCGCAGCAAGCTGGGCGGCACTGCTGGCACTGCCGTGTGCATCGAGTTCGATGCGCGTGAGCTTGCCAGTTTTGTCTAGGACTTCCTGCGCGCTGGCGATATCGACGATTACGACGTCATCACCGAGCGCCGCACGCGATGAATCATCCGTGCTCACACTCGCCACCAAGTGCAGACCGGCCGAACCGGCTTCAGTTGTGACCGTTACTTGTCCGCCGGTCGTCAGATTTAAACGCTGCGCCGTCCGCGTTGATAGCAGCATGGCACCCGGCATGGTCATCAAGGCGCGCCATGCCACTTCGCCTTGGCCACCACCATCGCGCACATTGAGCACATCGATACCAAGCAGGTGCAGGGCCACCTGCGTGTCTGCTGACCCGCCGCGCACCATGCCAGCGACAATCGGGCTGGGCGCCAGCGCGGGTGCGGTGCGGCGCACCAGCGCCAGCAATTGTTCATCAAAGTCTTCGCCATCGGCCGCGACGATATGGTGTGTCGCGGCGCCGAACACACTACGCAGGGATGCATCAAAAGCCTGCCGCGCGCTAGCCTGGGTGAGCAATATGCCAACTACGATAGCAACCCCGAGCGCGATGCCACTGATGGCCAGCAGACACTGTGCTGGGTGGCGCGCCAGAAAGCGCCAACTGGCGCGCCACAACAACATCAGGTGCGCGAATAAAGTGCGCCGTTGCGCAGTTCCAGCACACGGTCCGCGCAGCCCAGCATCTCGTCGCTATGGGTCGCCATTAACAGGGTTGCACCGCTTGCACGCACGCTGTGCTCGAACAAGTTAATGACTTCGCGACCGGTATCGCGGTCGAGATTGCCCGTGGGCTCGTCGGCGATGATCAAGGCGGGACGGTGTGCAACGGCCCGCGCGATGGCGGTGCGTTGTTGTTCACCGCCCGAAATCTGATCGGGAAAGCGATCTGCCAGTGTCGTGATGCCCAGGGCTTCGAGTAACTCGGCCACGCGCGCGGCGCTGGCCAGACCATTAAGTTCCAAGGGCAGGGCAATGTTCTCGCGCACCGTCAGGGTTGGCAGCAGGTTGAAGGCTTGAAAGACAAACCCGAGTCGCGCGCGGCGAAAGGCCGTGCGTGCGCGGTCATTCCAGCTCGCCATATCCTCACCGGCAAAATGCAACTGGCCGGCATCGGGCCTGTCCATCGCCCCAATGAGGTTAAGCAAGGTGGTCTTGCCCGAACCGCTGCGGCCAACAACGGCCACCAACTCGCCGCGGGAGAGATCGAGGTCGAGACCGCGCAAGATCTGTGGGCCACGCGTGGTGGTAACAAACGAACGGGTCAGGCCACGCGCGCGCAGTAAAAGTGAGGCGGTCATCGGCAAAGGTTAAGCGAGCGGCTGGTGGTGCGGCAAACCATCATTCACCAAGCCCCTTTGACAATGTTCCACATTTGAGGTGATGCAGTTCCGGTTTAGCGCGGGCTTGTGGCCTAAAGTTCAAGCCACTTAAGTTCCCTCCTCCTTTTGCCCCGCTTCGTGCGGGGCTTTTCTTGTGTGTCACCACGTAGGACCCAGGCGGAAATAATCTCGGCATTCGGCTGCCCCTGCGCGGCCGCTGCGGTGTTGCGTTTCTTGGCAAGGGCTGGGCCATTACCTGCGAAACGCGCCCGGCAAGCAACCGCGCAGTGACACCCTCGGTGCTGACGAGATTATTTCCGCCTGGGTCCTTACCTCGCAACCTAACAAGTACATGCGTCGCGTTGACGCTGACAGAGCGGTAGGCTAGCGTCCAACCAATTAAAGTACGGCGCAATCGCGGCCGCAATGGAGTGTCATGATACTCAGCGTCGTCATTCCCGCGTACAACGAGCGACACACCATCGGCCCCTGCCTAATCAAGGTTACGGCGGCACTGCCCCACGTCGAAAAAGAAATCATTATCGTCGATGATTGTTCGCGCGACGGTACCCGTGATTGGCTTCGATCTCAGGTCGAGGGCCTGCAAGGCCAGAACGCGGCCCTTGAACTCGACGATAGTGGCAATGTGAAGGCGGTATCAGGCAATCAGGCTTTCACCATCCGTGTGCTCTACCACGAAAACAATCAGGGTAAGGGCGGCGCCTTGCAGACGGGTCTGGCGGCGGCCAGCGGCGATGTGATGGTCATCCAGGACGCCGATCTCGAATACGACCCCGAGGATTGGTTGGGCATGTTCGATTTGATTGCGGTGCGCAAGGTTGCCGACGTGGTATACGGCTCACGCTTCTATGGTCGGCCCCATCGTGCGCTGTATTTTCATCACTATATGGCCAATCGCCTGATCTCATTCCTGTTTAATGCCCTTTACAACCAGACCCTGACCGACATCGAGGTCTGCTACAAGATGTTCACGCGCGAGGTTCTGCAGACCCTGCGCTTGAGCGCGCGGGATTTTGGTATCGAGGTTCAGTTCAGCGCGCAGTTTGCCCGGGCCCGACGCTGGCGCATCTATGAGATCGGCATCTCCTACTACGGCCGAACCTATGACGAAGGCAAAAAGATCAACTGGAAGGACGGCGTTAAAGCGCTGTGGTATCTGGTTAAGTACCGTTTTGATCTTTAGCCGGTGGTGCATGCCGCGGTGACAAAAAATGCCGCCATGATGATGTTAGGCCTCGCTGTTGGCGCAGCTTTCCTGTGGCTGGCCTTACGCGAAGTCAACCTCGCCGAACTGCGCGCCACCGCTGCCACACTCGATCCTGCCTGGCTGTTGAGCGCGACGCTCGTGTATTGGGCGGCCTTAGGTTTGCGCGTATTGCGCTGGCAATTGCTGCTGCGTGAATTGGGGCCGGCGCCTCTGCCGGCGGTGGCCGAGACTCTGGTGGTGGGTTACGCGGTCAACAATGTGCTACCTGCGCGGTTGGGCGAAGTGGCTCGCGCCGCCTACGCCAAACGGCGACTCGGTATCGGCCGCGCGCGGGTATTCGGCTCGATCGTGATCGAACGTGTACTGGACCTGTGCGCGGTCCTGCTGTGCCTTGGCGGTGGGCTGGCGGTGCTGTACTACGGCGAGCACGCGGCGCGGCTGCCAAGTTTTGAACTGGTGGCCTTAAACGCTGGTTTCATCATCGGTGTTGCTGTGCTGGTGATTGCAGCCATCCGATCGGGCAATTTTGCGCGCGTGCCTATCCCACCTCAGCTGTTTGCCCTGTGCCAGGATTTCTGCGCCGGGATCGCCAGCCTCAATCGCCGTTCGGCCTTATTGACGGTGATATTGAGTGCTGCGATCTGGAGCTTCGAAGTGGTGGCCCTTACGCAGGTGTTTGCCGCGCTAGCGATAGAACTCAAGCCTGGTCAGGCCATGCTGGTGATGGGTATCGCGTCCTTGAGCACCCTGGTGCCAACGGCACCGGGCTATCTCGGCACCTACCAACTGGTATTTGCCCTCGCTATGCGCGCTTTTGGTTTGCCGGAAGCAGTGGGCGTTGTGGCCGCCGGGGCGGTACAAGCCTGTCTGTTTGGTTCAGTGACCGTGGCCGGAGCTGCAATCGTTGCGCTGCGCTCGTTGCGCCGTGCGCGTGGGCTTAATCGCGCAGCGAAAATGGCGTGAAGTCGGTGCGCGCGTCGTAATAGTCTTCGTTCTCGGCACGCTTGAGAAAATTGACCACCAGATAGGTGAGGGGTGTCATAACCACCTCCACCGAGATCTTGAACAGGAAGTTAAACAGCAGCACAGTCATGAGACTGTCAGTAGCCCAGATGCCATAAAAGGCGATGGGATAAAACACGATGCTGTCAACGCCCTGACCCAGCACAGTCGAGCCAATCGTGCGTGTCCACAGCCAGCGTCCGGCACTCCATACCTTCATGCGTGCTAACACGTAAGCATTGACAAAATCGCCAATCCAGAACGCAATGATCGACGCCACTACGATGCGCCAGGTGCCGCCGAACACGGTCTCCAGCGCCGGTTGCAGTACGGCGTTAAAAGGTTCTTCGGAAGCGGGTGGTAGATTGAGCACTACCTGCGACATGACGGTGGCAAAAATCATTGCGCCAAATCCCGCCCAGATCACTTTGCGTGCCCGCGCAAAGCCATACACCTCGGTCAGGATGTCGCCAAAGATGTAGCTGATGGGAAAAAACATATTGCCTGAGCCGAACACCAGGCGCGTGCCGATGAAGGGCAGGGCAAAGGGCAGATCGATGGCGCATACCTTGGCTGGTCCGATCAGATTTGAACACAACAGTACGGCGACAAAACCAGCCATCAGAAGATCGTAGTAGCGGTAATGACGACCGGTCATGGCGCAAGTGGCCGTAACGCCTTCAGGCTGGTCCGAATGCCGGGAAAGCTCTCAGTTGCGCCAGCAATCTCATCAACGTAATTCACTACGTAGTAGTAACCGTCAAGCTCGCCGCAACTGAGCACGCCCGTCAGCTTGCGACTTTCTTTGTCACCCGTCCAACGAACACGTTGGAACGCAGCCGGACCAACCTCCAGTGGACTGGCCATGTCTGCGGCAAAAAAATGTTGGTGATCTTTACGCAACTCGTCGAGGAATAAGTGTATGCATTGCGCTTCGCTCAAAGCCCCTAGGCGCGCGCGGATCTCGCCGGCTGGCATGGTGGTGATCATGAAACGCAGGGGCCGGCTCAGATCAGCGGGCAAATAGGCGTAAGTATTACCGCTTGCCGCACGCGCCACTGGTGCTGCGCGCAGGCTAGTCGGTGGCGTGAGATCGAAAGGCGTTGCGAGATGGAGGTCGGCAGCGACCGCGCTCGTGGCCACGCCGAGGAAATTGATCAGTACGCCGGCACGGTTGAGCATCGCCGCGCGCCGTTCAAGCATGATCGGCACCGTTTGCCTTGAGGGTCAGGTAGGGCGCCTGGCGCCGCGCTATGCGTAGCGCCGCACGGCCAATGCGGGTGTGCAACTCGCCATCGCCGTCGGGCGCCCGGCCGGCGGCAAGCGCGGCGCGGTGGTAAGACTTCGCCAGCACATACGCCGGCAGACCATGGCATTCGAGCAAAGCTTCGAAACGCAAAAAGGCCGCGCTATCAAATTGGCGGCGTCGACCGTCGTTATCGAAGACAGGATTCTCCGGATGGAGAGTCATCAGTGGCACAGCACCGGTGGGTAACGGCAAATTGGCCGCATGGGTGCGGCGCCGCGCAAGTAGAGCGGGTAGTAGATGGGTATGGGAGCCCTGCGGTGTGCGATCGCGGGCGATGGTCTGATAGACCTCGATGCGCGCCAGTGGCGACATCACCACCCGCGTCGGGCTGGCGTTAATCAGTATGGTCTGTAGTGGATGACCCGCTGCCACCACCGTCTCACCACAATGCTCGCGTAACGCTGATATCACCTGCGGATCAGCGCTGCGCACACAGTAATCGACATTGGGCATACCAAGACCGAGATCAAACAAGGGCAGGTCACAGCTGTCCTTGGCAAGCGCGTCGCAATCGGCGCCCAGTTCTGTCAGGACACTGCGTGCTGCACCACGCCGCTGCGGCGCCAGCAGCGTTAAACCGACCTGCCAGGCATCGTCGTGGGCGGATGGGGCTTCATAAGCGCAGGCGCGCTCGTCACCCAGCAGACGCAAGCTCAACGCACCGTGCTCACCAAAAACGCTCAGCATGCCCGCGCTGCGCACATAGTGCGCGTCGGCCTCGTGGAATTCGGCAAGCGCGCCCAGAGCGCCAATGCTGACGGCGGCACCATGATCGTGGAGTTGTTGATGGATGAGGGTCAGCAGCGCATCGCTGTCAGGTGCGCCAGGCGGCGCTTGCAGGCCTACGCTCACAGGTAAAACGAGGCCTGTGCGGCGCCCGGCCGAACCTTGAATCGAACTCGCTTGTGCCACGCCTGCATGAGCCAGATTGTCCTACAATCGACGCCTTCGCACCATCCGCTGCGAACGCGCAAGGTCATCGCCAATTCAATCGCGCGTAGCAGCGCAGCATCAGCCAGAGGCAAGCACATGAATTTTGAATATTCGCCCAAGGTCGTCGACCTCAAACATCGGCTCGAACAATTCATGCGCGAGTTTGTCTACCCCAATGAGGAGGAATATTT